>CAZFKU010000026.1:0-19256 GCA_964518835.1 uncultured bacterium | reverse complement strand
TAAAAAATATATTCCACCCCATCATCCTTATCGGGAGATTCAATTCCGATTGTACAACCATGATCGTCCACATTATTCACTTCTTTATACTGAAAAAGGATTTCTCCGTCAGATGATAAAATAAGCTGAAATGTTTCCTTGGGGCAGGAATCATCGTCACCGGGTACACAATCTTCATCATGTTGTCCGTTCGCAATATTATTCCACTGTAAGATAAATCGATTGTTTTCAATATCCTGATAGGAATATACATCTAATGGTTCTATACCAACATTATCATCCAGATCATCATAAAATGGAGCTAACATACCATAGGGACCTATGGGATGAGTGATGGAATTATTGAAAAAATGACTGAGAGAATTACAATTACCATCTTCATCTCCGTCCAGACAGGGAAGAAAAGAAGCCCACCCATTTGAACAAACAGTCATGGAATGATAAACTTCACCGTAATAGGGAAAGCCAAATCCAATCGGAACATCTGTAATATGACTGTCATCGGTCAACCCAAGATTGGTTCCAATTTCATTGATCTCAACCCAGTCATACACAGGAGCATTTTCATACTCTGAACCTGAATCAATAAAATTATAAGTAATTCCTGATTGAGGAGCTGGAATTTCGTATTCATTTTGAGCAAACTCCTCCCCATCATCATTGGTAAAAGTTAATTCAATTTGTTTCTGGAAGAACTGAGGTTTATTAAGATAAAGGATTAAAGTTTCCCCGGAGGCAATATTTTCAAAATCTATATCCAAAATCCCATTTTGATTGGACAATCCCCTTCCTACCAATTCTCCATTATGAATCAGCGCTCCTACTACATCCATGATCAATTCTCCTGATTCATTAGTGATGACAGTCGATAAATGAGATTGATTTAGACTTGGAGTTTCTTCAATATCTGCTGATAAGTCTCCCGGCTCTTTCAGCCAGACAGGCAAACTGGGATCTCCAAGTACTCCGTAAACATGATGGTAGAACTCTCCGATATTTTGTCCGTTTACCGCATATCCGGGAAATTCATTTTCCACAGCTTGTTTGCCTGCATGGAGTGCCGGTCCCAGTTCAGGTATCCGTTCTTCCAGTAATTCATCCCACATGACACCGCACATCACATTATTAAATCGTGTATCTGTATCCAAATCTGAAGGACCAATCATAGCAGCAGCACCTTTTGGAAACGAAGGTGATCCTGCCTTCAGCATCCATTCACCGAAGCACTGGTCTATTCCCTCATTACCAAAATCTCCAGTGTTGCAGACAAAACTCATGACAATGGGTAGTTTCCATCCATTGGTCAATTCATCAATGTTTTCCCTGTGAAAATAGGGTTTATGCCATCCGTTGGCATCTCCCCATCCTCGATAATTGATGATTCCCACTCCTTCATTCCAGGAAGCTGCAATCTGGGGATTTTCAGTATTTTGATTGTCCAAATGAAAAAATGCTGTGTCCACTTCCGGATATCCAAAATTGTATAATTCATCCTGAAGCCAGAGGGACGTCCAAACTGGTGTTACGGGCCAGGTATTCGGTGCATCATCTTCACCGTTGTAATTCCCTGCAACCAGCAATCCATGATTTAAATAACTGTAATCTGAGATGTTATCCATCTTTACATACTGGATACTCCTCATTTTCAAACTGAGTAAATCCTGAATCTGTCTTATAGACCATCGTCCAATAAATAATTTATTGTCAGTTATCTCATCTCCGAAATAAGAATAAGGATAATCGGTTACATCATCTTCATTCTCATTATATGAGCCGATAAAAAAAGAAGGAATGGCATAACTTCCATTCACATCTCCCACCAGTAAAACATATTCTAAAAGCGAATCCTGTTCTTCATAGTACCATTGCAAATAAGCTCTTAAATAATCTGCTTCTCCTCCTACTTCATCGAAAGTTGTAACCACAACATCATAGCCCTGTGTTCTTTTAAACTCAATAAAATCCCCTGAATTTTGATAATCAGTTAAATAGATCTGCAGATCTGCATCTGCCAAAATGATCATGTATGTACCCCTGGAGTACTCATGACCTTCATCTTCATTTTGGAAATAGCGCTGGGTTAAAGGTAAGACATCTGCGTTTAAAATTATACAACTAAAGAATATTGCTGTCGTGAACAGTTTAATCATGAATACCTTCCTCATTTTAATATTATCATTTTCCTTGAAATTGATTGACCTTCACTGGTCACTGAATAAAAATATATTCCGCTGCTGAGATGACCAGCATTAAAAGGAATGGTATAAATTCCCTTTTCGAACTGTTTTTCTCTTATCAATTGATTGACCATTTTCCCCTGTAAATTGTAAATGGTGAGATTTATTTTTTCCTGGGACGGCAAGGAGAAGGTGATTTTAGTTTCTGCATTGAAAGGATTCGGGTGGTTTTGACTCAATCCAAATTGAATCGGAATTGAAGAATCAATACCTAACTCTGTAGTCGATCCCTTCATTAAAGTTAATGATTCCATTTCCACACCACGGTAATTGACATTTTCATCGGTTTTTAATCGAATCACAACAAAATAATTACCTCCTGCTTCAAGGGTTACAGGGATATACTCTGTGTGTTCAACCCAGTTTTGATACGTCCAATGGTTCAGCCAGAAAATCCGATTCTCATTGATATCATTTATTCCGAGGGATAAGGAGTCATTATCCCACTCCAATTCATATTTTAAACTCAGCTCAAAAACAGCATTCGTTTCTTCATCAACATGAATGAGTTCAGATGATATTATGGCGGATTCAAGTGAATTATCATAAGTCAAATCTGTTTGGGAGCGAAGTACACCGGAAGCATCCCAAAATAAAATGGGATGTGACCATTTGTCCAAATCTTCAAAATTATCTTCCCAGATAATTTCCTGTTCAAAAAGAGTAACAGAGACGTTTTCATCCTGAGTGAGATCTAAATCAAAAACAGAGGGAGTCAATCCTTCTCCTAAAATTGTAATTGTGTAATAATCCTCATACCATTCAAAAATATTTCCATTCTCAGATATATTCAGTGTGTCCGTCTTTAAATTTGTTTTACGAAATAACTGCAGTGAACTTGGATTTCCATCTGGCACTGTGAGTTCCAAGGTGAAATTGTGAGTGGGGAGTGGATCGAGAACCACATTCATTTCAGTTACCTGCGAACTGGAGGAATAGAATGATTGTTCATAATCCTCAAACCCCTGGGCAGAAACTTTTAGTGTATAATTCCCCTCATTTAACAATCTCCGAAATCTGCCGAAACTATCTGTGAACCTGGGTTTGAGGACTCCTCCATCCATTTCCAATATTTTTACTTCAGCATGAACAAGCTCTCCTGTATTGCCAGCGGTAACAATTCCGGTTACCTGGAATTTATCTGCATTGTTGGAATTTCCCCGGGCTCTTGCTAACAAATAAAATGCACCATTCATATTATCTTCTATGATCTGATACACATGGGTACTGTCTGTGGACTGCATATTGGCTGTCCCTACCTCAATCAAATATTGAATACATCCCGTTTCTGTATAAAACCAGTCATGGGCGTTTCCCTTCCTGCTCTTACTGGTTGTAGGTGTATAGGTAGAACCGTCCATGGCATCTTTAAAGATTTGGTTTGATAATTTTTCTCCAATATCATCTATTACATCAAAATCCGGTGAAAATTTTGTTTCATCCCATTCCCATGAATAAATGACTTTTTCAGAAACATTCCCCGATCTGGAACTGTGATAAGCAATGGAAACCAGAAATTGTTTTTCGATAGCAAAATCCCGTATTGCCTGATTTTCCAATTCGGAAAAGGGCGCTTCACCTCGATAATAATCAAAATGGGAACAGTAACTCCCACTGCAATCCTCCACAAACTTATCATCACCAAATATCCAGTTAAAATCATAATTCCGGTTTAAATCCACACCGTCAGAATCACTGCCTGCTTCTACGGTATTATCAAAGCTAAAGATTCCATTATTGTTCACATCCCTTTTGTTCTTGCGGTAACTTACGTCCTGTATCCATTGTGTGCTGTCATCAACTGTTTCTTCGTATCCATGGACAACCCTCAATCCTTCCGGATTGTGCGTGGGAACAACCCAAATTTCCAAGTTTTGGAGATTTTGCAATACCTGGGTTGCAAGTGTGGTTGAAAAACATTCCTGGATTCCGGTATTTAAAAAACAATTGATGAGAGCCATTGAAATTTCAACTCCATAAATTTCTTCCGCATGGCATTGACCTAAAATAAGAATCCGGGCTTCGTCCTCATCCACATCAGCATTATCGGAAATTTTTACAGCCCAGAATGGTAAATTTTCTTCGGTTGAATATCCGATTATCTCTTTATGAAAAATGATTCCGTAACCGGTAGGAGTATTTCCAAATTCCTCATCCCAGGCATTCAACTGAGACTCAATTTCCTCATAAGTATGGTAAAAACCAGGTAGAGCATTTTCCTGAGAAAAAAGGGGTAAAACCAAACCGATGAAGATGAAGTGTTTAAAATATTTCATCATCACAATTTAATTCGGAGACTATTTTACCAACACCATTTTCTTCATATCCCGGAATTGACCTGCTTCAATGGAATAAAAATACACCCCGCTGGAATAGCTGGATGCATCCCACCAAATGCTGTAATTCCCCGGGGAAAGTTCTTCGTTAACAATGGTTTCAATCAACCGTCCCTGTACATCAAAAATGGAAATATTCACTTCTGACAAATCCGGGACAGAATACTGAATGGTTGTCACCGGATTAAACGGATTGGGATAAGCAGGAAATAACAAAAATTCTGTGGGGGTTTGAGGAGTGGTGGATTTTTTCAAAACAAAAGTTTTTGATTTGCTCTCAATCTCCAAAACCTGAACACCTTCACACTTAAATACTTTTCCGCTTTTATCTATAATTTCCCATTCTTCACCATCTTTCACATCACATTCAGCTATCAATGGTTGTCCGTTATTCATCACTTCAATTATACATTCATCCGATGAACAGAGTTTAGTATCTCCAGCAAAACGAATGTCTTTTGCTCCTGATGGTGGTTTTGGCGGAAGACTGTAACTCAATTTTTCATTCTCTCCAACCTCTTTACCAAAATACAAAGTTAACCCGTTTATTCTGATTTTATTTGCATCCGCCAATTCATTCCGGAATGATGTTATCACTCTACGGGAACTTGACGAAATGATTATATCTCCGGAAGATGTAGTCCTTACCCAATATCCTTTTCCCGGTTCCAAAGATGATGCCTGTTCATAAGTTCCGCTGAAACCGTACAGGGTACCGGGTACGATAATGCCATCCGGATCATCAACCTGACTAAAATCAATACTTTGGGTGACTCCTGAGATCAAATTCCAATCCGTAGCCAGACTCACTGTAAGATTATTTAGTGATTCTCCGGTTAAAGTCGTACTACCCGAATTTTCAAATCTCAGCCAGTACCCCGTGCCATGATCAAGCTCTTGAACTTGAGTATAAGTTCCTTCAAATGAATAAAGAGTTCCGGGAATGGCATCTGGGAAAATCGCTATGTAGGAATTATCCGGTACCACCATTGGCAGTCCTATAAGATTCCAGTCATTCATATATGAAATTTCCATTCCTCCTTCAGAACTGAGAGAGACAGACTGACAAAATATATTGGTCAATTCCGCTTTTCCTGTACTGCGTTTATCGTCCCAAAAAATAATGTAGGAGTTGTCTGTTTCAGAGTACAAATCAATTTGGGGATTCATTTGGTCAAAAGGAGCGCCGCAAACGGAAATTCCATTTTCATCATGGACATTAATTCCGTTATTCAATTCCTGATAAAAAATATCCGTATCAAGACCCCCCACTCTGTTCTCCCACGTAATAAGGTAGGTGCCGTTTATGGAAGTATGAACAAAAGGATTCATTTCCTCATCATCAGTCTGCGCTACATGAATCAACTCTCCAACTTCATAATTAGACAGATTTATGAATGAACAATTAATATCTGCATCGTTGCCATACTGGTTATCTTCCCAGCACACTGCTATTTCATTTCCCTGATTATTCAGAGCTACGGTGGAATTGTCCTGGTCATTCATATATCCTGCTATTTCGATTCCATCTTCATTTCCCAGAAGAGTCCCATCCATTCCGAGAAATTGCCCGTACACATCATATCCGTCTCCCCGGGTGTCTTTCCAACTGATAAAGACAAATTCACCGGTATGAATAGAGCCTTCATAATACTGGTTCACATTAGATATACTGGTTAAATCAACAGGACTGGATTCCCATCCCGAAGCCATAGTTCCTTCAGGAGTTACCCCAATAGATCTAATGGTAATATATCCTCCGGAACTGAATTCATAAAGAACCACACACCCACCACCTGATAGAGGGTGCAATGATTTAACGTTCTCTTCGCCGGGTTCCTCAGTTAATCGAATGGGAGATTCCCATTGGGGGTTGCCATTTGAATCAAATTTTTGAATAAATATATCTGTAAAATAGGGTCCTAAAAAATCAATCCATTTGGAATATACATAGTAAAAATATCCGTCTTCTCCAACCACGATATCGAATGCAGGTTGTGAGTCAAATCCCGGGTCCACGAATTGACCTGCACCTTCATCATTCCAACTAAGATCTAAATTCAGATGCTGGTAAGATGCCAAATATTCTGATTCATCATTGAGATATCCTAAAAGTAAATTCGTTGCGTTTTTTTCCACTTTTATTTTTGATGCTTCACCATATTGCGCTTCAATACTCTGGTATGGATCACTGCATAACTTCGTCCCATTATCCAATGCTTCATTTCCAAAATTGGATGAAATTTTTTGACCGTATGACATTTTCCCGCTTCTAAGATCCTGCCAGTAGAGTAAATTTTCATCTTCGTCCAAATACAGTGATCCCATAGAATAGGAATGTCCACCGCTGTCAGTTCCAATACCATAATATTGTTCCTCTCCATCCTCAGCTAAACTGAGTTCCTGTGAACTGTTTAAATGCTGAAGGTAAATTCCTGCGCTTCCCGTCCTTTGGTCTTCCCATAAAATATAAACACCTCCGGATCCGTCTTCCTTTAATAGCGGTGCTATTTGTTTGTAATCTGCTGAACAAATCGAAATGCCATTTTCGGCTAATTCATTTCCGGAAGCATCAATATGCTGCAAGTATATTTCGATTTCAGGTGTGGAATCTAACCGCTCATCTTCCCAGCCGATATACACGCCGCCCATTCCATCAGGAGTTAGTCTGACTTGTTCCTGTTTTCGTTCGTAAGAAACGATCTGTCTGCCATTTTCAGTCCAGCTGACAGCACCGTTCATATCCACTTTTTGACCAAATATATCTGATTTGTACAGCCAATTAGGAGATTGACGTTCATCCTCCCACACAACAAATGCGAATGTACCGTCTGTTTTTACCCTGGGCAACTGCTTCACCCAGTTTCCCTCACTGATAGGTTCTCCATTTTCTGTCAATAGATTTTCCCCGGACTCATCCAGAATCTGGATGTAAATATCGTTTTTGGAATTTCCTGTCAGTCCGTTAATGCGATTATCTTCCCAAACAATGACCGTTTTAAATTCATTGAAATGAGTTACTCTTGGATTTATTTGATCCTTCAAAGAATTGCAAATATGTTTCCCCCCTTCTTCTGGGGTACTCCAATGGACTGTCAGCTCACCATTTTCATGGGAGATTCTCTGGCTGAATAAATCTACACCATTCAATTCCTCATACCATTCTCCTTCATCCCACACTCCATTCTCATTATCATCGGAAAAAGGTTCACCTTCATCCCACATTCCATTTCCATTTCCAAACCGTTCATCCTGCCAAATAAGAACAGCACTTCCGGTTCCTCCGTATTCCAAACTGGCAAATCCTTTATACGAATTAAATTCAACGATAGGGAGGCCTTCACCCTGATTTACAATTGTTCCATCCGATGAAATATGTGTTCCGTAAATATGACCATATGAACTGGGTTCAAAATCTTTCCAGATGGCAAATACACCACCTTCTCCGTCACTGCACATGTTCAGAGATGTTTGCCTTCCGGATTTATTGGTCAGTGCAATTCCCGATTCATCCCAGGCTAATGATCCATCTGAAAGGATGTGCTGACCGTACACATCTCCTTCTGTATCCGGTTCATTCTTATAATCTGCCCAGATCACAAAAGCGCCCCCATTTTCATCGGAGATAAGGATGGGATCTTCCTGCCTTCCTTCGGCTGTTACTACAGCGATTCCATCAGAACTCCATAATTTTTCACCGTTTGAGTTTACTTTCTGGGCAAAAATATCCCGAATTCCATTGCGTGTATCAGACCAGGCAAAGATCATTTCACCATCCGGAGTAATATCTCCTGTTCTCTGCCACTCGATGTGGACACCCTGTCTCAAAGGAACGCCATCATTAATCCAGTCGAACTGGGCAAATGTGAAGGTGTATAAACAGGGTGTTAATAAGAATATCTTTTGTGGTATTCTCAATTTAGATAAACCGTTAAAACGGTTTCTAATCATATTTTTTCTCTTAACCCACGAATTAATTCGTAGGTAAAAATACTTCTTTATAGTTTTAAACCATTTCAATGGTTTGCCAAAGTTTTCTATGATTTTTTTATTACTATTTTTCATTAATCTACCTTTCTATTTCAAATATGTCAATTCCGTCTTCCGTCGCAACGAAGACTCGATTATTGTTTACTTTAATTTTGTTCGCATAACTTGTACTGATCCTTCCCAGTAAAGAAGGCAGTCCTAATCCGTCCCATTCATAAAGAAGAATTCCGTCATGACCGCAGGCAATGGCTAAAATATCATCATCATAATCAATGCCGTACACAGAGTTCCCCTGGGCAATCATGTAATGATTTGACAAACTTCCGTCCTCTTCAATAAATTGAATATGACAGCCGTTGCTTTTAGATAAGCCTGCTAAAATAGTATTTTCAAATGAAAATACGGTTTTCACCTCTCCCGGAGTATCAAATGAAGAAAAACTCGATGGGATAAATCCGCCTTCCGGTTCAAAATCTCCATTAAATCCTCCCAGAAATGGTGGATTTTCACACGTAGTCCTATCAGCAGATAAATCATTTGTCGGACTAAATTCCTCAATGATATCCCCGTTTTCATCTACGCAAATATTTTCTTCTGTTTGTTTTAATACTATCACGCCTAATTCACCGTTTGTTACACTCAGTAAATTATTGGAAAAATGAATTTCGGAAGGAAGGGTGGAAAAATTAACCGTGTATTCGCAGAGGGGCACACCGCTGTTTGAGAATACATCTTCCGGATTTATATCCGTTAAATTTTTCCAGACCAATGAAGTGGAATATTGATCATAATCCCCTACTGTTCCGCTTGTATCACTTTGGGCAGAACTGTGTTTCACCAATGTGAAAATCCCTATTCCGTCCTCCCGGTCATCAAGGGCTGTGCTTAACCAAACATCATAGGTGCAGCTTCCTATCCAGTTATCCAGAAATTGGGGTCCGTTCAATTTATGCATCCAGATTTTGTCATATTTATCCAAAATAAAGATTATTCCGTGTTTTTTTGACAGAGTTATTCTTTCCGCACGGTTATCTCCCACCGTAGGATCCATATCTGTTTCATGATATAAAGTATCCAAAGTCTGATTTGCAGAATCAATCGATAAAACAAAGAAACCGTTATAATTTGCTGCTACCACAAGTATGCTGTCAGAAATATCCAAATCAAGACATTCACCGCCTACATCAAAAGTTCCCCAATGAGTGTAGGAAAGCAGATTTTCCGCCAAAACAGGATCAGCAGGTTTTCGGCATGAAATAAAAATTGCAATAGTCAGAATAAGTACTAAATAATTTTTCATGATATCAGTAAAATAAGTCCAAAGCAAAATCATAGGAAAACTCAAACCAGACCACATGTTTCGAAAAATCTTTTACCTCCTCAATCCAGGAAAACTCTCCCAACGGATTTGAATCTGCTTCTCTATTCCTGAATTGATAAGATACCTTCAGACCTATATCGTCATGTAAATGAATCCTGCTCCACATTAAAAAGTTAGATTCAAGGTAAAATTTCCAATCGTCAATAGAATCTTCTGAAGTACCCAACTCATATAATCGCTGTTCAGCAGACAGGGACAAACCAACTTTTTCAATTAAGGGGAAAGATTTTTGAATGTGGGTAATTCTTAAAATTAATTTGTCCATTAGATAGGAACGGTCAACATCTGTGGAGATCAGTCCGGAGTTAAAGGTTGTATTTCTACTGCGTCCATGGCTGAGTGAAACTGAATATTTTGTCCATTTAGAAAATCCGGAATGATATTTAATCTGCCCAATTAATTTCTGTTGATCATATTCCGTAAAATGAGAATTGTAGAATTCGTTCACACCGGTGGTTTTCAGTTTTACCCAAGTCATTTCGCTGACGGGAAACGAATAGGAAATAAAAATTTCCTCACTGAAAAAATTGCATGAATACCTGTTATCCCCGGAAATATCCCGATCCCGGTAATCCCGAATAAAATAATTGGGTAAATATTCATATCCCATTTTTATCCATTTATACGGTCCTAAATGGTGTTCAAAATTCATGGAATAATGAGAATAGGATTTTTCATTTAACTGTCCAAAAACCGAATGGGTAAGAAGAATATTAATATTTGTTTCATGTCTGTTAGACAAAACAGGACTGTATAAAAATTTCATTTTTATTCGGGTGATGTCACTGTCAAAGGATTTTGAGTCTCCAAGGACTTCCAAATTGGTTCCTGAACTTTCCATTTCTAAAGTTGATAATTTTAAATAATTTGAATCATAACCAAATGAAACAGATGGCGAAACATAAAGAGGTACAAGCAGACGGTTTTTTAGCGATTGAGCAGACGATAAGCTCATACATAACAACATGAATTGAACTAAATATTTAGAATTCATATTCCATCACCCGCAGATAAACAGACCGTTTATCTTCCAGCAATTCAAAAGTATAATTTCCCGGTTCCAATTCAATATCAATTTTGTTAGACACACCAATGTCTAATGAAAACTCATTCAATAGTAATTTTTTCGATGATTGTTCCGTCTGAATAAAAAATGTTTTAAGCACTTCCCCATCTTTCGAAAGGCGCAAACGATAATTCTGGGTTTTTGACATATCCTCAAAATATTTCAATCTGCAGATTACTTTGATTCTTTTTGTATTTTCAACAGTAAATTTCATCTGATTCCAGTAATCAAGTTGTAGATAGCGGACTTTCTTTTCACCAAAATTTATGTAAAAAAGCGGTATCTCCGATTCCGGTAAAATAAATTTCCCTCTTCCTTTATCCCGTTGGAATGGATGAATGATCATCCGAACCAAGACAGGACGGCTTGATTCAGACAGAGGAACCAGCTCTATCTCATGCTTCCCAAATGGAACCGGTAGAGCATAAATCCCTGCGCTGGAATACCCATGACGTTTATGTTCAGCAGAGGTGATTTTTGAATAGATTCGTTTTTTAAATTTTGTCTGAATCGTATCTTTTTTGTTCAGAATCAGGTGATAACCAAATGAATGCTTCTTATGATCCCGTGCTGGAATTGCCTTCCGGGAATAAATTTTTATCGTGTCCGGACCATACACAGTATAATGAAGAGAGGATTTGTATAATGTAAAATATTCCTGTCGGTTTTCACCAACGAATAAAATTTCACGATTGTTTATTTCCTTCGGTTCAACTGCTTTTCCAAAGATAAGCCCGATACAACCGTAAAAAATTGCTAAACTATAAAATCGATTCCGGTTCATACGAGTCTCTTTGATGAGTAATTTGATTGTGAGAATGGATACTGACACCAACTAAACTTCCCAGTGCAATGAAAAGGGAAACCAGGGTCACAGAAAAATTGTAAGCTTTTACTGAAAATAGAGGTCCTGAACCGATTTCAGGAAATGGTACCGGTGCAAATTTTACCCTATATCTTTCGCATAATTCCTTGATATTCAGAATGTGGATCAATGGAATTCCCAAAGATGTGAATTGCATGAAAACACTCCCGTTTCCGAAATTATTTACATCAACAGGCAAGGATAAACCGGGATGAATTTCCTGTGCTTGATTTAATGTTCCCACACTGGCAGCACCTCCGCCAACATTAATATATGCTGAATAATTTTCCAATAATGTGGATTCGTTAAATATTTCAAGTCTTATTCGGATACTTTCACTGAGTCTTTCCGGTTCAATAAATGTAGAAATCCCGGAACGGTCAACTGCTTTTTTTATCAGATTTCTTCCCATTGGACTCATGCCTCTGCCAATATCACTTTTTCCACCATACGATACTGCCAAGGATTGGTGTTTCAATTCACTCCCTTTGATTAATATTTTTTCCATGTCCACCCAGGTGAACTCTGGATCTGTCGCACCCCAATGTGAGGAGCCTACTGAACTGATAATATGGGGAGTGAGGCCCATGACATGGCATGCGCTCAAAACAGCTAAATTAGCTCCCGGCATTGAACCTGTAAAGGAAACTGCTACCTGGTCACCCTCTGATAATTTCGCTTCCAATAATATTTCAACGACCAATGCAGCAAAGTTGGGATTCAGGGTTGAGAGTTTACTGTCCAAGTCACCCTCTCCTGTAGAAATATGGCTGAATTTTGGTCCTACCAATCCAGTTTCATTAGGATCATTTATTGCATCTAAAAATACCGGATTTTTTCCATATCTCGATTCTTTTAATAACTCCATTGCAGATCTCATAAGAGCTGCAGCTTGAATTTTATAATTATAACCGGGTGCTTTTACCCATCCAGTTGAATTAGAAGCCCAGACAAATAATAACAGATTTACTAGTGCCAACGAGACCAGTACCCGAGTTTTTTGAATTGCAGGTCTAAACATGGGGAGTCACCAAACCGAATGCCATTAAACAAAGCTGTACAATGGAAGCTGTTAACAAAACGACACTTATAGTGCGGATGATTCCCTGACGGTCCATCCAGCTTGCAATCAATCCCGGAATAATGTTTCCGATGACAGACAAGTCCAAATCAGAAACAGGAAACCGGAAATACAATTTTGATATGTATCCTAGAAAAAAACCTAATAAAAGACAAAGAACCAGCCGTCTTTTTCCATAAATCATCATGAAATGAGATAATATCCAGACCAGGATGAAAACCAGAATACTGACAGTAAATGTGCTGATTACCTTCAAAGGTTCATGAAGATATAAAGCAATATATCCCGGAACGATAACACCACCGGCAGTAACTCCAACTGTCTCGGTGAGGATCAAACTCAATACGATTCCGATTCCAATTGCGATCTCAACCATTTATTCTATATTGTTTTAATTCTGAAACAAATGATTCTCCCCAACCCACAATATTTCCAATACCAAAAATAAAGGTATGGTTTAAAGATTTTAGCTCATTAATCAAATCATGGGGAGTTGCTTTTAACGGATGAATAAAAACCTTTGCATTCATGGATTTAATTTCCTGACTCACTGCAGGTTGAAAATTCTCCCCTCGAACAATGAATGTATCCGGTTTGATGTGTTTATTCACTAATGCCACTAATTGCTGAGTCCTGTGGCGTCTGTCAGACCGAGTATTGAGTAAAACACATACAGATTGTTTGGTAAGTCTTTCCTGAACCAAATTCCAGATTCTCAGGGTGGATTCAGGGTCATTGGCAGCAAAAGCACTGACAAATTCATTATGATGGTCATTAAACTGCAGTTCCCAAAGAACCAATGCACCGGGATCGGGCGGTGTGTGAATCATCCCCGCTTTCGCTTTTTCGGTATCTACACCGGCCAATTCACAAACCTTCAAAGCCAGGGCAACATTTTCATCATGTTCCAAAAAGGGAAATTTGGAAAGATAATCAGAAGTAATTTCTTCTGTGTTCACTTCATAAAAAGTTGAATTCCGATCCGATGAAACAGACTGTAAATATTCATTAAAAGGGCTGGGAACCGTGAGAAAATGTCCGTTTTTTGGGATAGAGTTGGATAGAGAACAAGTTACTTCCTTCAAACCGGGACCCATCTCTTCAAGATGATCCGGCCGGACATTGGTTATCACACCAATGTGGGATTGCACCATTTTATGTTCCGATATCCATTGATACTGAGGATCGACAGCCATGCATTCCATCACCACAGCATCCGGTTTTTTATCAGAAAAAAACCTTAGCAGTTTTACTTGCTCACCAATTGAGGGAGTCCGTAATCTATGAATGATGAGATCTTTCCCGGTTTCATCAATGATCCGAGGGGCAGATCCCGTTGTTTTCGCCAGGACTTTAAGTCCGCCGGATCGTAAGCCTGCTGCAACCAGCCGTGTTACACTTGATTTTCCACGGGAACCGTTTACATGAATCCGTAAAGGTATTTTTCCCAATGCCTGAGCATGCATTGAATTTTCAAACCAACCAAAAATGATGAGGGAAATCAATAATAAAAGCAGGGTGTATAAAACAATATCCATGAAAAATCACAAATTAAATGAAAATATTAAAAATATTTTTACTATCCTGAAGAACAGGAAATTAATCTCTACTTGATTAGCAATGTTTTGATTGTCTTATCGAAATTTCCCGATTGCATTCGGATTAAATACATTCCGCTGGGGTGATCCCCGGCATTCCAATTTACCTGATGGGTTCCAGCCTCCAGATAACCATTGGATAAAACTTCTATTAATGTTCCATTTAAATCATACACATTTACTGTAGTGATATTGTGATCTTCTGTTTGAGGAACTGAAAATCGAATCTGGGTAACGGGATTGAATGGATTTGGAAAAGCAGGAAATAAATTAAAATCCATAGGTAAAACCGATACATCTGTTTCCTTCAATAAAAATTCAGATTGATTTCCGGGAATATTTATTTGTCCTGTTCCCGTTAATAAAACGGAATAATCACCGGAAAGTTGAGTTAATTCCCAAGTCTTTCCATCCACAATTTCAAAATCTATTGTTTCCATCTCCATTGAACTTAATAGATTCAATATCCCTTGGGACGGGCACATTCTGTACTCATTATCAAACCTTATATCCAAAACCGGAGTATCCAAATCAGTTAAAAACGGAGGAACAGGTGGAAGACTAAACATTTGCATTTCCTCCTCATTCAAATCAACCCCAAAGTATAATTGGATAGAAATGCCATTTTTATTTTTTAGTGAAAGCGTATTCACTTCATCAATAAATGAATATTGATCCAGGGAACGAAATTCCTGCCCATCCGAATTCATTTCAATGATACCTTCCTCGGATGTTCTCACCCAGTAACCTGTACCCGGTTCCAGAATTTCCGTCTGGACATAGGATCCGTCAAAACCGTAGTATGTAAAGGGAACGATAATTCCCTGGGGATCTAAAATTGTATTAACATCTACTGGAAATGATAATCCGGAAATTAAATTCCAACCGGTGATCATGCTTAACTCCAATTGATTTAGGGAATATCCTGTAACGGATCCATTCCCGTCAGATGCCATTCTGAGCCAATATCCCGCTCCATTAATGAGAATTTCCTCCGGAATGTATCCCTGATTGAAAGAATACATCGTCCCTTCTAGGGCGTCAGGAAATAAATCCATATAAAAATTATCGGTTGTTGATACAGGTAAACCAACCAGGTTCCACCCTGCTGAGTAAGGCAATTCGAGTGTCATTTCTCCTCCGGAAATGACATTTAAAATGACAGGAATAACTACATCCGTTTGTTCATTGTTGGAAATCCTGATATGCCCCAAATATTCATCTTCAGGCAAACCTTCTGAATTCACTAAAACGGTATATTCTGCTGCTTCTCCTACGGCAAGTGTCCCTGTGAGGTCGTTAGATTCAGAATAAAGTGCCAACCAGTCCGTATTCGCTGGTTTTCGGAACTGCAGGGACATTTCATTCTGGATATATTCATCATTAAAAACAATTTGGAGACCGTCAGTTCCCTCTGCGTTTTGCATTCCAATGGTAGCGCTGTTGAGATGGCCTTCCATGGATAAATAATTTATATCAATTCCACCGTTTTCATGAAGTATAACCTGAAAATTATAGGTGCCGGGGTAATTGGTTGAACAACGGATAACATCATCAAACCAGATCACACATTTACCATCAGAACTTTCCACATAAATATTCCCCGCCAGTTCAGGACATCCACCAGGGTCTGTACTTTCCGGACTTAAATCATCCCAAAATGCGAAAATAGCAGGTCTGGGTGCTGCGGGAGCAGGAATGGGAAAGTTTTGATAGGATGTATTGTCTTCCCCAAATCCCACCCAGCCATTGGGGTTGACAATAACTTGAGAATAGGATTCTCCAAAGTAAGGAAAATCAAAACCAATATCAATGGGATCAGGAGCAATATCATTGTGAGGGATAATTAATTGCTGTCCCGTTTCTGATATGTCGTCCCATTCAAATGAAAGTTCCGGTGTGATATTTGAGTCTCCCCAATAATGACCAAACCCATCAGGACCTCCTCCGGCGACTGAAAATGGAAGTTCCGCTTCCGGATATTCCAATTGCAGTGAATATTGAAGGATGGATTCAGGTTCACCCTGATTTGTAAGAGTCAGTGTTTCAGATGCATATTCATCAAATCCCAATGTAAAATTGAAATTTTCAGGTGTATAAATGAGGTGGGGAGCTGGAAGTGGTACTACAGTATGAGTGGTGATAAAAATTGCTGACCCATCATCCAATTCGGTTGCAGCGGTGGCATAATTATTATCAAACGTATATTCCAATCCATCATTACTTAAATGGTTTTCAATTCCAATTGTTGAATATCCTCCGTGTATCGGTGTGTATCCAGTAAAATTTCCTGATGAAGTATTGTTAAAAATTTTATATTGAATTTTGATTTCTCCATCTCCATAGGGTGGAACTGGATTATTATATAAAATGACCTGAAAAGTCTCCACTGAATTTTGATTATGAGTTCGCATATCAGACCACTGAATAATTACGAATTGATTTCCGGGATCAAAGTAACTAAATACGTCACCTCCATTGGTTGTTTTCAAATCATCCCAAAAAGCTGCGATCATGGGAGAGGGACCACCGGCACCGGGAATGGGATAATTCCGAAATGATTCCAAATTCGACTCACCCATAGCAATCCATCCGTTGGAATTCACAGTCATTTCATCATAATCAATTCCATAAAATTTAAATGTGAAGGGTAAATTAATAACCTCAGATGAGTTAGAAAAATTACCGTCACCATTATCTGATAAATTTAAATCTGTACCGGATCCTCCATATCCAGGATCTATTTCTATCCAGTCATAAACAGGAGCAAAATCATAATCTGTGTCCGCCATATCATAAATATAGTATCCGTAAGCATCAGGTCCCATAGGGTCTGCTTCGGAAACTTCTCCCACTTGCAACGTAAGTGATTGCCTGTGATCATAACCATTTGAGTTAAAAAATCGTATTGCAAGTGAAATTAATGTTCCATTAACCATATCATTTCCTGATGTAATTGTAAAACAATCAAAACAGGAAATAATTTCGCTAGGCTGAACGGTTCCCCATGAACCGTCCCCATCCAAAATTTCAATTAAATCTCCACTATAACTTAATTCCGCTATCACATTTTCCACGGGTATAGATCCATTGTTTTGTATAGAAACAGGTATGTCAATCGTTTGATTTTTTTCTATAAAAGCATCATTAGAAACAACCAGATACCCACCTTGTACCAATAATGGAACGGAACCTATCCACTCTTCACCCGAATCATCCATTATATGAATGCGAAGACCTAAATCTTCCCGGTCAATAGCAGAAGGATCCAGATAAAGTGAATATGGATCACCAAAGGAAAATGAACCAGAATTGAGATTCCCGTAATAGGAATTATCATCTGTCAGTATCACGAAAGGGGAAGTGGATTCCAAGGTTGCTTGTAAGCCGGATACACCTAACAAACCGAAATTTTTAATTGGGATTTGAATGTCAACTGTTTCTCCCGGATTTAAAATTCCATTTCCTCCAGCTCCATCGTCCACATCCACTTCCTGTGTGGGATCTACATTAACCAATTTCCCCATGGTAGATATTTCAAATGAACCTATAAATGGAATAAAATTTTGTTTAGTTACTGTGATGTTGACTTCACCACCATAATCATAGTTCAAATCCAAAGTTACATTACCATTTTGGTCAGAAAAGGTATTGTAAAATATTTCATCATTACCTTTAAGAACCGTGATCATTGCATTTTCTATGAAAATACCATTGGTACCGTAAACATGTACATCTTGAAAATTAGTTCCAAATGGTATCTCTGATTCAAAATCCACGTTTAAATAACTTGGAGTGTCTGTCCAAAGATGTGTTGCAGGATCACCCATGAGGTTATTCCATTGGGTGAAGGCATTGACCCAATTATATGGATTAGTTGGATAAGCATTAAACAGTACTAATTTGCCATGAGCAAGCCCACCACCGGCAGTTGTAATATTTTCAGTAAAAATTCCATCGTAAATTCCCATATCCACAATGTTGTTGAATAAAGTGTGAGTATTCCATGTTGCGGTTGAAATTCCTGCGATTCCACCTTTTGGATTGGATACGGATCCAGCTCTTAAAAATTTTTCAGAGATACAAGTCTGATCTTCGGCAAAAGAACCCGTTCCGCATGTCAATACAGTTGCCAGCGGTAATTTATGTCCGTTATTGGCTGCATCAATATTTGAATTTCCAAATCCACTCACACCTAAATATCCTCGATAATTAAAATAGAGTACCCCTTCATTTAACTGACTTTGCATCCAGCTGGACCAACTTCCACCGGAAATTTTGATTCTCACATCATCAAATTCATAAGCATTTAAAATTTCCTCAATGTATTCATTGGTAATAGTTGTGGACATTCCGGAAGAACTTGGATCGCCTACCAAAGCTGCCTTTTCATAATAAGGCAGCATAGTGGAAGTATAAGTACCTTTTTCATAATGAAGTATTTTATTAACAACAATTGCCAAATCAGTGGTGGAACGAATGGAGATTCTACCTATTATTACCTCAGGAAATAAATCTGTCCCATCCAATTGGCTGAATGGATGATCTCCTTCACACTGATTATTATAGTAGTCATGTCCCCAATCTTCATAGTATGTAGGGACATTGTACGAACCGCCTACATCTCCCACCAAAGCAACATACTCCGGGGGTGGACTGAAATTGTTGTAGGCATTCTGGATGTAATTCTTGATGGAACTGG
>CAZFKU010000025.1:0-19413 GCA_964518835.1 uncultured bacterium | reverse complement strand
CTGAAACCGTTGCCAATGGATTTAAAATTACCTTGTCCGATCCAAACGTTAAATCAATACTCATCAATATTTTTGGAGGAATCGTCCGTTGCGATAGAGTGGCTCAGGGAGTGATCGATGCAATGAAAACCGTTCATGTGAATCTTCCAGTCATTGTGAGATTAGAGGGAACCAATGCCAAAAAAGCTGGAGAACTGCTCAATGATTCTCCCCTGGATTTCCTGGTTGCTTCCAGTTTGAGCAATGCAGCTGAAAAAGCTGTATCCGCCGCAAAAGGAGGTGCAGCATGAGCGTATTAGTAGGCAATGACACACGATTAATTATTCAGGGAATCACCGGAAAAGAAGGTTCATTTCATGGTGAACAGATCAGGGATTACGGTACCAAATTAGTCGGAGGTGTCACTCCCGGGAAAGGAGGACAAACCGCATTAGGAGTTCCGGTATTTGATTCAGTTCAGGAAGCCAAAGTTGAAACAGGAGCAAATACATCCGTTATTTTTGTTCCTCCTCGATTTGCAGGAAAAGCTATCATTGAAGCTGCGGAAGCAGGAATTGAATTAGTCATCTGCATCACCGAGGGAATTCCCACATTGGATATGGTAAAAGTTAATCATGTTCTGAACAATCTTCCCACACGCCTCATCGGACCCAATTGCCCCGGAATTATTTCTCCCGGGAAAGCCAAGATCGGCATCATGCCGGGATTTATTCATGAACCGGGAGAAATTGGTGTTATTTCCAGATCAGGAACCTTGACCTACGAAGCAGTACACCAACTGGTTGAAGCAGAATTGGGACAATCCACATCCGTGGGAATCGGTGGTGATCCCATCATTGGAACTACGTTTATTGACATGCTGAGTTTATTCGCTGATGATGATGAAACAAAAGGGGTCGTTTTGATTGGTGAGATCGGTGGCTCTGCTGAGGAAGAAGCAGCCCAATGGGTGGTGGATAACAATTTCACCAAACCCATCACTGCGTTCATTGCGGGACAAACTGCACCCCCCGGAAGACGAATGGGGCATGCAGGTGCTATCATTTCCGGCGGGCAAGGAACCGCCGTTGATAAAATAAATGCTCTTAAATCAGCTGGGATCCATGTTGCGGAAAGTCCGGCGGAAATTGGAGTTGTGATGAAAAATATAATATCTAAATAGGAACACATTCATGAAAACTAGAACATTAGCTATCATTAAACCGGATGCAGTGGCTTCTGGTCATACAGGAAAAATCATAGGCAGGATCACCAATGAAGGATTTACGATTCTAAGTTCAAAACAATTGGAAATGAATCTTGCTCAGGCGGAAGGATTTTACGAAATACACCGTGGAAAACCATTTTTTGAGGAATTAACTCAATTTATGTCTTCAGGTCCATGTGTAGTCCTTGCACTTGAGAAAGAAAATGCAGTGAATGAGTGGCGAACTGTAATTGGAGCAACAAATCCTGTAGAGGCTGAAGAAGGAACAATCCGAAAATTGTATGCAAAAAACCTCGGTCAAAATGCTGTACATGGTTCAGATTCTGATGAAAATGGGACAATAGAAGTTGCTTATTTTTTTGCAGAATATGAATTAATCAGAAATTGAACTGCTTTATTATCCATCATAACTTTTCATAGAATATTAGGTAGTGTTTCATTCAAGATGTCCAAAAATTTAATAATTCTATTTTTCCTATTCTACTTTTTCACCAGTTGTGAAAAGACGAAACCTAACGGTTATACCGGTGACTTAATTACACTAACAGCAAAAAATCCGGATAATATCAAATCTTTAAAATATAAATGGACTATTTCTGAAAAACCGGAGAATAGTAAATTAGAAATGAAGGAAATGACATTTTCAGATGACAAGTCTTCCCTTTCTTTCATACCGGATTTTGAAGGTCATTACAGTTTCAGGGTATCTTTATCATGGTATGGAGAGATCATTTCAATTCAATCATTTCCCCTGGAAATCGCTGAAGGCGGGCAAAATAAACCTGAAATAAAAACGGAAAAACCACCACCTCCATCAACCAGTTGGACAGAAGAAGATAAATTATGGCTGGATGATTCAATAAAAGAGCCGGAACCAAAAAAACCTATCCATCCAAGTAAAACTGATAAACATGAATCCCCGGTTTATACACCTCCAAAAGAATCAAATTATTACACCATTCAGGTAGCGGCGAAAAAGGATAAAAAAAGTGCAGAAAAGTTCATGAAAAAAATGCAGGGAAATGGATTCAGTGCGTATATTCAGAGATATAATAAAGAAAAATCTAACGAATTGTGGTACAGAATCAGAGTAGGGTCATTCACATCAAAAGATTCTGCAAAAACTGTAGCCGATAAAATTCGAAATTCCATGAATTTGAATTCATGGATTGACTATGTAAGAAAAACAAAGGAGTAAATAGAATGGGACCTATGAAATTATATTTTGACATTCGTGATGTCTTGAGAGCACCCCGATTAGCATTAAGTGGAAAAAAGATAATGATCATGCTGACTGGGACCTTAATCGGTTATGCTTTATATTGGTTGTTCACTGCTCTCTCGTTCATTTTAAGCGGGATTTCATTAGGACAAATGTGGGCAGATTACGGAATTTATCCCTGTCTTGTCGGAGTTGTAGATTCTGCTCCCTGGTATGCCTGCGCAGTCTTTGATATTGGAGTTTTACTTTTATTCTTCTCAATATCATTGGCCTGTACGGCTGTTTCCAGAGTGACATACAAACAGTTGAAAGGTGATGAATTCTTCTCATCATCTGACTCTTTTAAATATGTGAAAAAACATTGGACTGCCGTTATCATGGCACCGGTATCTATTGCATTAATTATCACATTTTTTCTGGTTTTCTCAGGGATTTTTGCCTTGTTCGGAAAAATTCCTTATGTGGGAGAATTTCTTTTTTCCATTCCTTACCTGTTCTATTTTCTGGGCGCCCTTTTTACAATTTATACAGGGATTGTCTTCATCGTTTCACTCCATTATACACCTGCAATCGTAGGAGCCTCGGAAGAAGATACTATGGGGGCAGTTTTTCAATCCTACTCCATAACGTGGTCCCAACCGTGGAGAATTCTTCTTTATCACGGAGCATTATTACCTCTGCTGGTAATCGGTGTTCATATTTTTAAATGGTTCATGACAGCCACTTTTTCACTCATTAATTATGTTTTTGCTTGTGATTGGTTCATGGGAGATAAACTGACACGGATAGTCAGCTACTCATATGAAAATGTATATCCTTCTTTCATTCATAAAATTTGTGCTTCGTTTAATTGCGTCTGTACCTGTATCAATAATTTTTGTTGCTCATGCCTTTCATTTGCTCCATTTAACGATGGAGGCGATTTGAGCAGTACAGAAATGGTCTCTGCGGTTATTCTCAGTTGCTTTCTCTTTTTGATTGTATTATCTGTGGTATCTTATGGATTATCCATCTTAAGTGTTGCAGAAACTCTGATGTTTGTTATATTTAAAAAGAAATCGGATGACGATAATCTTTTAGAACGCAAGGATGAAGATGAGTTGGAGGACGAGGAAGATAACGATTTTGATACAAACGATAATTCAGACGATGATGAATCAGCGGACTCCGATGATGGAGATGGAGTAGATGAATCTGATGGGGATGACACAAACGGAGATTCTTCTGAGGAAGAATCATCTGATTGAGAGCAAATTAATTCGGAAACTTTTAATAAAACTAAAATTGATTAGATATACTCAGGTTCAGGTTGACTCATGCAGTTATTTCGAAGTGAACTACAATTCGGATTTGAAAAAAAGTGCACCCTTATTCCCATAAAGTCCCTGGATGTTCCAAATTTAAAATTTGGTAAACCGGACATTCATTGTGAGTTATCCTGTAAACAAGAAAACCAGGGATTTAAATTAACGGGAAATCTATCCTGTAACCTGTTAATGAATTGCGACAGGTGTCTTACAGAATTTCAAAATAACCAGGATATTTTAATAAAGTTAATCCTAACATCTCGAAATGACCTCCTCAGCGAAGAAAACGATGAAATTATTCTATTCCCGGAAGAAATGAAAGAAATAGATATTACACACTTTATTCGTGATTCAATTCAACTTTCGAATCCGATAAAAACCGTTTGTAAAATTTCATGCAAGGGTTTATGCTCTATTTGCGGGATCAATCTGAATATGAAATCCTGCAGTTGTACATCCAGGACAAGGTATACTCCTTTTGACAATCTGGATCATTTAATTTCAAACTAATAAAAGGAAAAATGAATGGCTTTACCAAAAAGAAGACAGGCAAAAGCACGCAGCAGAAAAAGACGAACTCATTATAAACCAGCCCCTGTTAATTATGCGGATTGTCCTCAATGTGGATCCACAAAACTTCCCCATCGAGCCTGTCCGAATTGCGGATATTATCGAGGCAGACCTGTTATTTCACCAAACGACTAAAAATATTAGTGAATATCGCCTTGGATATCATGGGTGGCGATGAAGCACCATTAGCAGGAATCGAAGGTGCATTAGAGGCTAATGGACAACTTACTGAAAACACTCATATTACTTTGGTTGGTGATGAGTCGATTATTCTTAATCACATAAATAATAAATTACCCGGAAATTTTTCAATTTGTCATGCACCGGAAAAAGTGACGGTTGCAGATAGAGCATCGAGGATTTTAAAAAAGAAACCGGATTCATCCATTGTGAAAGGATTAAAACTGGTGAAACAGCAAAAAGCCGATGCTTTCATCAGCGCTGGTAGTACGGGAGCAGTCATGGCAACCGCTCTTTTATTATTAGGCAGGATTAAAGGTGTAAGACGACCGGCTCTGGGTGCATATATTCCAACCAATATCGGTGGGAAAATATTATGTGATGTGGGAGCTAATCCAGAAGTAAAACCAATCCACTTGTTACAATTTGCAGTCATGGCATCTTATCATTTGGAACATATTGAAGGAATAAAAAATCCAAAAGTGGGATTGGTAAATATTGGAGTGGAACCATCCAAGGGGAATGAACTTTATCGGGAAACTCATAAACTACTTGTCGAGAATCTTCCAAACTTTATCGGAAATGTAGAAGGTAGGCATCTTCTCACCAGCGATGCACGGGTGCTGGTATGCGATGGATTTGTCGGAAATACAGTATTGAAATTTGCGGAAAGCTGGATAAATATTTTCAGTGAAGAAATCAATGACCGGATAAAAGAAAAATTATCTTTTAAACTTGGTGCTTCATTGATGAAACCGGTTTTCAGTTCCTTGAAAAAACAATATGATTATGAAGAACATGGCGGAACACCCCTATTGGGTGTGAATGGTGTCTGTATCATTGCCCATGGCAGTGCGGGAACAAAATCAATAAAAAATTCGATTTTTGTTGCTAAAAAATGTGTTGAAGAAAAATTCGTTGATAATACTCAGCAATCTATAGGAAATTTTATGGCGGAAAAAAATTGAATGCCTTGATCACAGAAACGGCAAAATATTTACCGGAAAAAGTGTTGACTAATTTTGATCTGGAAAAAATGGTGGATACTTCAGACGATTGGATTCAATCAAGGACTGGTATTAAAGAGCGCCGAATGGTAAAAAAAGGCGAAGCTACTTCTGATATGGCAGCAAATGTTGCAAAACAATTATTGGAAAAATCCGGAAAATCACCTGAAGACATTGATGTTATTATCATCGCTACCTGCACACCGGACATGCTGGTTGTGGCTACTGCTGCGCTGGTTCAGGAGAAAATCGGAGCGAAAAACGCCTGGGGATTTGACTTGACCGGTGCATGCACAGGTTTTATTTATGCACTGGAAACAGGCTCTAAATTAGTGGAATCAAATCGGTATAAAAATGTCATGGTCATCGGTGTGGATACCATGAGTTCCATCATAGATTACAGCGACCGGAATACATGCGTCATTTTTGGTGATGGTGGTGGAGGAGTCCTCCTTGAGCCGACCCCTGAAGATGTTGGAATTTTGGATGCCCTTTTACATCTTGACGGAAGCGGGAGTAATTACTTGAACGTTCCTGCTGGCGGGAGCCTTAAACCTGCTTCTGCAGAAACCGTATCCAAAAACCAGCATTTTGTTTTCCAGGATGGTCAAACAGTTTTCAAATTTGCTGTAAGAAAAATGGCAGATGTTAGTGCGGAAATACTGGAGAAAAATGGATTTACCGGAGAAGATCTAAAATTGTTTATTCCACATCAGGCAAACAAACGAATTATTGATGCATCCCGAGAACGATGTAACCTGTCTGAAGAACAAGTATTAATCAATATTCAAAACTATGGCAATACCACAGCCGGTACTATCCCAATTGGACTGGATGAAGCCGTAAATGAAGGACGAATTGAAAAAGGTGATCTTATTTTATTGGCAGCATTCGGTGGAGGATTTACCTGGGGCAGCCTATTGATCAGGTGGGGTTTGTAAATTGAAGACCGCTTTTATTTTCCCGGGGCAGGGTTCCCAAAAAATCGGGATGGGACATGATGTGTATGAAGATACCGAAATTGGTCAGTCCTATTTCACAAAAGCGGATGATATCATGGGATGTGAACTTTCTTCAATTATTCTCAATGGACCGGAAGACAAATTAAAAGAAACACGTTTCACTCAACCGGCCTTGTTTACCGTCAGTGTAATCCTGGGAAAACTATTAATTGAAAAAGGGATTAAACCTGACTTTGGAGCAGGACACAGTTTAGGTGAATTCTCCGCTCTGACCATCGCCAATTCATTTGACTTCGAAACCGGATTAAAATTAGTAAAATGCAGGGCAAATGCCATGTATGAGGTAGGAAAAGCTCTTCAGGGAACCATGGGGGCGGTAATCGGCTTATCTACCGAGGAAGTCCAATCCCTGTGCGATGATGCAACAAAAAATGGATTTGTGGTCTCTCCTGCAAATTTTAATGCGCCGGGACAAGTGGTCATTTCCGGAAATATTGATGCGGTTCAATTAGTTATGAAAAACGCAAAGGAAAGCGGTGCAAAAATGACCGTAGGTCTGAATGTAAGCGGTGCCTTCCATTCAGCACTGATGAAACCGGCAAGACATAGTCTTGCAGATATCCTAAATTCCATTGAAATTAAGGATGCAGATTTTCCCATATTTTTGAATGTTACAGCACTACCCACTCAGGATAACGCAGAAATTAAATCTAATTTACTGCGCCAATTGGAGCATCCCGTTTTGTGGTCACAGACAATTGAGAATATGATATCATCCGGCACAACCCGATTTCTGGAGGTGGGACCGGGAAAAGTCTTGACAGGGTTAAACCGCAGAATTAATAAATCAGTTTTAACCCAGACCATAGGAACCTTATACGACTTAAATTTATGTTTGAATTAAAAGATAAAACAGCACTGATTACCGGTGCCTCCCGAGGAATCGGAAAAAGTATTGCAGAATTGTTTTGTCAAATGGGGATTCATGTTGCGGGGATAAGCCGGAATATCGCACCGATAAACGAGATTCAAATACCATCTTCATCTTCCGGAAGCATAAAGGGATATTCCTGTGATATTTCCCATGGAGAAAATGTAAAGGAAACTGTTTCCAAAGTGCTGAAAGATTTAGAACGAATTGATATTTTGATCAATAATGCAGGAATTACAAAAGATACACTGTTGGCTCGAATGACGGAAGATCAATGGGATGATGTAATGAAAGTAAATTTAAAGGGTGCTTTTAATTGCACACGTCAGGTTATCAGACCCATGCTAAAACAAAAATTTGGAAGAATTATCAATTTAGGTTCTGTTGTAGGCATCATGGGAAATACAGGTCAGGCAAACTATGTCGCTTCAAAAGCAGGTTTAATGGGACTCACAAAATCTTCCGCTCAGGAGTTGGCAAAAAGGAATATTACCGTAAACTGTATTGCTCCCGGGTTTATAACAACAGATATGACTGAAAATTTATCTGACGATGTAAAATCTCAGATGAAAGAATCTATCCCCATGGGACGATTTGGAACACCACAGGATGTAGCTTCGTTAGCTTTATTTTTAGCTTCAGATGAATCCGGTTACATCACTGGACAAACAATTACCGTTGATGGCGGTATGGTAATGAATTAAAATAAAAAGGAGTTGAAATGTCAACATATGATAAAGTGAAGGATGTTATTTTAGATAAATTGGGAGTTGAAGAAGCTCAAATTAACATGGAAGCATCTTTTGTGGATGATCTTGGTGCTGATTCATTGGACACAGTGGAACTCATCATGGAATTGGAAGAAGAATTTGGGATTGAAATTCCTGATGATGATGCCGAAAAGATCACCACAGTTGGTGCTGCTGTAAATTATATTGACGGAAATTAATTGATTTAAACTATTTTTAATATGAAAATTGTCATTACCGGATTAGGTGTTCTTGCACCTAATGGTCTTTCGGTGCCATCATTTTGGGATGCAATGTGTTCAGGTAAATCGGGAATAGATACCATTACCGGATTTGACATTACAGATTTTCCTATCACAATCGCTGGTGAATTAACTGGTTTTGATCCGGAAAATTATGTGGAACGTCGAGAGATGAGGAAACTCGACCGATTTTCGATCCTGGCACTGGCTGCGGCTCACGAAGCCATTCAGCATTCGGGATTGAATTTGGACTCAATCAATCTGGAAAGAGTGGGTGTTATTCTCGGCACCGGCGTAGGCGGGATACAGACATTGGAAGAACAGCACCTCGCTCTGACCACCCGAGGTCCCCGCCGGGTCTCTCCTCATTTTGTTCCAAAAATGATCGCAAATATTGCTGCGGGACAAATTGCAATAAAATATGGATTTCAAGGACCAAACCAAACCGTCACTTCTGCCTGCGCATCTGCGAATGATGCAATTGGATTTTCGTTGAGATTACTGAGAGCAGGGGATGCAGATATAATCTTCGCAGGCGGATCGGAAGCCAGTGTTTCACCCTTACCTATGGCAGGATTTGCAAAAATGAAAGCATTGACACAAAAAAATGATGTTCCTTCTGAAGCCAGCCGTCCCTTTGATCTGGACAGAAAAGGATTCGTTATGGGTGAAGGAGCAGGATTTCTTGTGTTGGAAACAGAAGAACATGCTGAAAAACGAAATGCAGTCATATTAGCAGAGCTTGCTGGTTATGGAGCTACAGATGATGCTTTTCATGTTACTCAACCCGTTAAAGGAGGAACAGGAGCTGTCAATGCAATGAAATTAGCCATGAACGATGGTAAATTTAATTTGGAAGACATCCAATACATAAATGCCCATGGAACATCAACCTATTACAATGATAAAAATGAAACATCAGCAATCCGTACTCTTTTTGGGTCACAGGCGGATACGATAAAAGTCAGTTCTACAAAATCTATGACAGGTCATCTGCTGGGTGCAAGCGGAGCCATAGAAGCTATCGCCTGTGTCAAAGCCATCGAATCTGGTCGAATTCCACCTACAATCAACTATACAACACCGGATCCCGAATGCGATTTGGACTATGTACCCAATCAATCGGAAAAATTGTCAATAACCGGAATATTGTCGAATTCATTTGGGTTTGGCGGTCATAATGCAGTTCTGTCGTTTCGTCCCTGGGAAAAAAATTAATGCCGATAAAAAGGCTGATCCATTCCTTCTTCCAAAAATTTACCTTACACCCATTAGAAAAATCACTAAAATATCATTTTAAAAATAAGGATTACCTAACCCAGGCATTAACACATAGATCCACAATTTCCAATCCCAGGAAAAATTATGAACGATTGGAATTTCTGGGAGATGCAGTCATTGATATCGTTATCAGTAAATTTCTGATAAAAGAATTTCCTGTTGGGGATGAAGGTCTTTTAACCAAGAAACGATCCGGATTGGTTCAAAAACAATTTTTGGGATCCATGGGAAATTTGTTTAATCTTGTTTCGTATCTATCTATCGATTCAACGGTCAATCTAACCAATGAAAAAGTGTCACTCCGCCAGTCCGCAAATTTATATGAAGCGCTATTAGGTGCGATTTATTTAGATGGAGGGCTTAAACCATGCAGGAGAATCATTAAAGATACTATCTGGGAACACAAGGAAGAAGCATGGAAAACAAAAAATTATAAAGGAGACCTCATCGAACATTGTCATTCGGATTCATTAGAAACTCCTGTATTTTTAGTGTCAAATGTTACAGGACCGGAACACCAGAAAATGTTTGAAGTTCATGTAAAAATCAATGGCAAAACCTTTCCTCCCGGTTTTGGTTCAAACAAAAAAACCGCTGAACAAAAAGCGGCTGAGAATGCGTTGGATTTATTGAAAGGTTAAGAGTTTAACTGTAATCTTTCAGTTGGTCCCTTATAACCGCAGCTTCTTCATATTTCTCCATTTCTACTGCTTGTTTTAATTTATTTTCCAAGTCTTCTTTCTGATCTTCAATTTCAGAAATTTCTGACCCGATTTTATTCTCATCCTCTTCATATTGTGATGCTTCATTCATGATGGATTCATCAACAAAAATAGGGGCTTCCGTTCTTAATGCGATTGCGATGGCATCGCTGGGACGGGAATCTAAATTTAAAGCACTAATTTGAGATCCCTGAATTTCAATCCGTGCATAAAATACACCATCAATTAGATCCGTAATTTTTACTGAACTAATTTTCCCTTTTGATTCACTAATCATAGCTTTAATGAGATCATGGGTCATGGGTCTGGGAGGTTCTGTGTATTCCAAAGCCAAGGCAATGGAATGAGCTTCACAGGCACCTACCATGACAGGGAGTGACCTTTCTCCGGAAATTTCATTTAACAGAACAGCATAACTGCGACTGGTATGGTGAAATGTAATTTTAGAAACTTTAACTGGAACCATGGTAAAAGTTAGTTATGAAGAAAACAGGGTACAATGATTTTCATCACATCATTCATTTCTCTTGCAATTTTAATTCAGGTTTCTAAAGCCTTTTTTAGGAAGTTGATTTTGTCAACCGGTGAAGGATCTGTATGATGGAGAATCGCACACCAGTAACTGAGCCAGTCTCCGTAATGAATAAAATGGAAAATCTGTTCGATTGAAGACATTCCTTCCAAATGAATGGTGTATTGTTTTACAGGAAATTGATTAAATATACTTTGTGTGATCTCGACTCTCTTTTGATTTCTGATATGACCGTTTTTATTTACCAACCAAAGGACAACTAAATGTGAAAATAATTCTGGGTTATTTTCCCAACCTACAATTTCATTATGATTCATTTCCGGAATTTCATTGATGTATGCAAGCATTTTACTATTTTCACATAATTGTCCCTTCAAGCGGATTGCCAGTTTCTCAGTTGCTCCAGTTTCTCCATAAATAATCACACAGTATTTGTAAATATTTTGTGCTAATAAATATACCGGATTCTGAGAATCCATTTTGGAATAAATATCTCGTTTTTCTAATAATTCTTGTCTTGTGTCTTTTAGCATGGATTCCATATCCAAATTATTATTCATTATTTTCATAATCAGAAACATCATGGGTATCATGGAAAATCCCACTGCCGCCCGGGGCTGCATCCCACCGGGAATAGTAACTTCATCACACTTGTTTTCTTTTAACCTGTTGGATAAAACTCCTCCCGTGGTTATCCCTATAATTGCCGCATTTTTTGATATTGCCTCCTTAAATGCGGATAATGTTTCTTCCGTATTGCCGGAGTAGGAAGAACAAATCACCAAAGATTTTTCATCCACCCAATTTGGTAATGTGTAATTTCTGCATACAAAAAACGGAATAGTTAAATGGTTTTTTAAAGCCAGAGATAATAAATCTCCTCCGACAGCGGAACCTCCCATTCCGGCTACAACAATTTTATTGATATTTCCATAGTTTTTTCGCAGTTCAATATTCTTCCCGATTTCCATTGCTTTTTCAATTTGATCCGGAAAATCAAAAATGGACTTATACATATCCTGCGGGTCTATTTTTTCTCTATTCATTTTTCTTTTAATGATCCCGATTAAGAATAAGTTCGGTAAATTGTTTTAACCGGGAATTGCATGGTTCCGGAATTGTTTTCAGGATTTCATTTGACCGATTAATGTAGGAGTGAATCATGTTTTTGACTTCCTCAATTATACCATTTGAATTCAGAAATTCCTTCTGTTCTCTAATTGAACTGTCAATATCTTTAAAATTTGAGTTTAATTTGTCCCACTCCCTTTCATCTTTTTTCCTCGCTAAAATGGATAATATCGTTTGTTTTCCCTTGGTTAAATCACTCCCCAGGCTTTTACCCATAGATTCTTCATTTGCCATGATTTCCAGCATATCATCCTGTATTTGAAATGCAGTTCCCAAAACCGTTCCGAAGGCTTTCAAATATTCAATGGTCTCATCGCTTTGATTCCCCAGAATCCCTCCCAATTCGGTGCACAACCCGATTAAGAAACCGGTTTTTTTCTCCACCATTATGATGTAATCATCCATGGTAATGTTAGTATCATATTCATATTGTTTATCGTATGCCTGTCCTTCACACACCATCAATGCCGCCTCATTAAATGTTTTTACAACCCGTAACGTTTGGGTTTTCACTTTTGCAATCAAGCTCAACGACAATACATAGATTCCATCTCCAGCGAGGATGGCAGTGGATTCATCCCATTTTTTATGAATAGTGTGTTTGCCGTGGCGGATATCATCCTGATCCATAATATCATCATGAACCAGAGTAAAATTATGAAGTAATTCAACAGCTATACCGGCATATTTCAGATCATGTTCAGAAGCTCCCAACGATTCTCCGGAAATATTTAAAAGGATGGGGCGCAGACGTTTTCCCTTCCCTGAAAACACATAAGACAAAGGATCGTACAGGTAAGTGGGATTTTCAGGAAGTTGAAGCGATATTAGTGCATCATTGATTTCTTCCCTTAATTGGGTTATAGATTGGGGAGTTAAGTCAGTGTCCAACTGAGGCATATAATGTGCCGAAAGAGTTCAGTTTTTCCATAACACTGTTTTTAATTTCCATCATTCGGTTTTCCGTTTTCGCCTCGAAACGGCAGACGATAACTGGTTGAGTATTGGATGCTCTCACCAGTCCCCAACCATCTTTGAATTTAATCCGCACACCGTCAATTGTGCTGCACTCATAATTGGTAGTGAAATAATTTTTTGCTTTTTCGGCAATTTTAAATTTTTCTTCATCTGAATTACAATCCAATCTCATTTCTGGTGTTGAATAATATGTGGGAATTTCCGCTTTCAATTCTGCTATAGTTTGCCGGGTTCGGGATAATGTCTGGATGGTGCGGGCGGCAACATAAATCGCATCATCATAACCGAAATAATCATCGGCAAAGAAAATATGACCGCTCATTTCCCCACCGAATTTACATTTCAATTCCGTCATTTTTTGTTTAATAAGGGAATGACCTGTTTTCCACATGATTGGTTTTCCACCTATTTTAATAATCATGTCTTCAAGCGCCTGGGAACATTTCACATCAAATAGAATTTCATCACCTTCTTCTATTAATTCCGGTAAAAAGATTGTCATCAATTGGTCCGCCCAGATTATTTCTCCGGTATTATCCACCACACCGATTCGATCCGCATCCCCATCAAAAGCGATCCCGATGTCATAATTCCCAGTCTTCATTTCTGATATCAGATCTTTAAGATTTTCTTTAACAGTAGGGTCCGGATGATGATTGGGAAAAGTACCGTCCACATCACAGAATAACTCAGTTAATTCAATTCCCATTTGTTTGAAAAGTTCAGGTGCGATCAAACATCCTGCAGCATTGGCGGCATCCATAACAACTTTTATCGGTCGTTCAATTTTTATTTTATTTAAGATCATTGTAACATATTCATCACGAATGTTATATCGGGCTTCACTTCCTTCTCCAACGTCAAAATCGTTTTTTTCAATTATCCTTTTAATTTCCTGGATTGCTTCACCAAAAACAGGTTTTTTGAACATGGATAATTTGAATCCGTTAAATTCCGGCGGATTGTGACTACCGGTGATCTGCACTGCACCTCCTACTCCCAGTTTGAACATGCTGTAATAATTTACAGGTGTAGGGAGCAATCCTAGTTTAATCACATCAATACCTGTGGACAAAACCCCTGTCTTAAATTGTTTCATTAAATCCGGAGTGGATAATCTTATGTCACCGCTGAGGGTAATTTCCCTTCCTCCATTTCTACGAAGATAGGTGCCAAATCCTTTCCCCAATAGTGTAACCATTTCAGGTGGGAAATCTTCTGCTACTTTTCCCCGTATGTCATATTCTCGAAATATATATGGATTAATTGTCATAGTTTTTCGGTTTCAATCAGTAAAAAAATAAAATGGAATTCAGCTATAATTTAAGGATGAAATAATTTGAGTCTTAGTTTTCTTTGAGGACTTTTCCTAAAAATCCTTCCGCATTTTCCAGCATCATCTCAGCGTCAGCCAAGGAACAATTTTTCCTGATCATAATGATTGCTTTTTTTACGGATTGATCCGCTTCTATCAATTTCTGATGTGCAATTTCATAATCCATATCTGTTATTTGACTTATGATCCGTGTCCCCCTGTCCATCAATTTTTCATTTACTGCCATAAGATCAACCATGAGATTCCCGTACACTTTCCCCAGTTTTATCATGGTTGTTGTGGAAATCATGTTCAGTACCATTTTGGTCGCTGTTCCACCTTTCATCCGAGTGGAACCGGTGATAATTTCCGGTCCTGTTTCAACCAGTATAATAGAATCCGCTGACACATGAAAAAATGGTTCAGGATTACAGTTAATATAACAGGTTTTTGTACCGATCTTTTGAGCATATTCCAAAGCAGATTGTACATAGACTGCTGCCCCGCTGGTACTGATTCCGATGATAACATCTCCCTTTCTGATTTTTACTTCTTTTAAATCCCGAATACCGTTTTCTTGAATATCCTCTGCTCCTTCAACCGAATTTTTCAACGCAGTGTCCCCCCCTGCAATTATTCCGGTAAACCAATCAGGAGGTGCAGAAAAAGTCGGTGGTATTTCCGATGCATCCAAAACTCCCAGTCTTCCGCTGGTCCCAGCACCAACATAAAATATTCGATTTCCATTTTTTAATGCTGAGACACACATAGAAACTGTTTCATTAATTTGCGGAATTGCTTTTTTTACTGCATGTGCTACCGATTCATCCTCAGAGTTAATGATATGGAGAATCTCTTCTGTAGATTTTAAATCAATAGTCTCAGAATGAGGATTCTGTTTTTCAGTAGATAATTCTGATCGGGATTTCAATTTATAATTAAATTATCTGACTGTTGAAATTCTGAAAAATACCTCCTTGCTTCTGCCATAACTTTTGGCGCTAACAAAAGTGTTGAAATCAGCGTAGGAATCACCATCATCGCAAACATTCCATCTACAAAATTGATGGCGATATCAATGGAAACAATGGATGCAATAACGATCATGCTCACATAAAACCAGTTATATGCGGGTTTCCGCTTTGTTCCAAAAATATATCCGGTGCATTTCCGTCCATAATAGGAATAACCAAACATGGTAGTTAAACTGAAATTCAAAACAGCGATAATCAATATTAATTTACCAACGATTCCCAGTTCCTTTTCAAATGCCAGAGCAGTGAGGGTCACTCCGTTTGCTTCCGTTTCATATATTCCCGAGACAAGAATGACCAATGCTGTAACCGTACATACAACAATTGTATCAATGAAAGGACCCATCATAGCGACCAACCCTTCCCTCACCGGTTCTTTTGTTTTTGCCGCTCCATGTGCCATAGCTTCGGTTCCGGTTCCTGCTTCATTGGAAAAAACACCTCGTTTGATCCCTATAATGATCAACGATCCCAATGCACCGCCTAATACGGCATCCCCGGTAAATGCATCCTGAAAAATCAAATATATGAGACCCGGAATCTCTGTAAAATGTGAAAACAAAATAAATACAGCTGACAGAAAATAAATTCCCACCATGAAAGGAACCAATTTGGATGCGACCTTAGCAATCCTCTTGATTCCTCCAAAAACGACAATTCCCACAATAAGTGCAACAGTAATTCCTGTCATCCCGTCCCCTATCATTTGGGATTCCTGAAATAGCCCAAGAGGTTGATAAATAAAATCTCTGATGATCTGTGCCAGTTGATTTGCCTGAAAAAATGTAAGACAGCCAAACATTCCTGCAATGCTGAAAAATAAGGCGAGGGGTCTGTATTTTGGACCAAGTCCCGTTTCGATAAAATACATGGGACCTCCCTGAATTTCTCCCGAATCATCTTTCCCTCGGTACATCACTGCCAGAGTACAGGTAAAGAATTTTGTTCCCATACCGATGATCGCACTTAACCACATCCAGAAAATGACTCCCGGACCGCCAGTATGAATAGCAATGGCAACTCCGGCAATGTTCCCCATCCCCACTGTACTTGCCAAAGCACTGGATAAAGCTTCAAAATGGGTGATTTGTCCCGGATCATCTTCGGAATCATATTTTCCCCTTAAAATATCTACTGCATGACCAAGATACCTAAAAGGAATCATCCTGCTGTATAGGGTAAAAAAGATTCCACTGGCTATCAATGCGATGACAAGAGGCATACTCCACATAACCTCTGCAAAGATTGCCATGATTTTATCTAAATATTCAATCATAATATTTTGTGTTTAAATTACCTTCCATTTGTGTTTCAAATTAGGTACAAATTACGGAAATTCACACTTTAGTTTACACCAACAATGAGAAAACTTGACTTATATATTGTCCTGCAATTTCTTGTCTTTTTAGCTGTAACGCTATTTGGATTCCAAGTAATCTTCATTATTGTGGATGTATTTGAAAATCTAGACAAGTTCATTGATAACAATGTACCGGTAAAGATCGTCTTTTTCTTCTATCTCTATACCCTTCCAACATTTATCAACATCGGATTGCCCATGGCAGTCCTCATTGCCACTGTCTTTAGTATGGGACTCCTGGTCAAACGAAATGAATGGACAGCCATGAAAGCCTCAGGAGTCAGTCTTTATCGAGTAGTTCTCCCCTTTCTGTTAGTGAGTTCTTGTGTAAGTGTCGGATCTTTCTATCTGGATAACTCATTGGTGAGTATTGGGAATGAAAAGAAAGCCGAGCTTAAAGAAAAATATATGAAAAGGAAATCTGTAAAATCAAAAAACAAGCGGAAAGTCCTTAAAGATTTATTTTTCCAGAAGGAAAAACGCCTTCATCTATCTATTTCCAGATACAAAGTTTGGGATCAATCAGCGGAAAAAATTACCTTAATTTCCCTGAAAAACGGACTATTAAAACAAAGAATTGACAGCAAAAAAATGGTCTGGATTGATTCTCTTTCTTTGTGGGAATTGAGAAATTATTCCATCCGCAATTTTGATGAGTACGGCAGAGAAGACAGTGTGACCATCTCGTCTGAAGATACTCTGATAAACGTTGCATTTAAACCCGAGGATCTTGTACAAAAATACAAATCCCCGGAAGAACTGAATATTTACGAATTAAATTCCAGAATCAAAAAATTGAAAGAGAATGGCGTGAATACCACGAGATGGGAAGTGGCGAAACATTTTAAGGTGTCTTTTGCTTTTACAAGTATCATTGTGATGTTATTTGGGATTTCCCTGGCGGTACTAAAACCAGACGGTGGATTATCCTTAGGAGCCGGACTGAGCATTTTTGTTATATTCTCATATTATGCGTTTATCAAATTCGGGCAGTCCATGGGAATTAAGGCGGTTCTCAGTCCCATAGTTTCTGCATGGATGGGAAATGTCGTTTTCATTATTGGGGGAATTATCCTTTTATTCTCGGTCAGAAAGTAAAGTAAATAAGATGAGTCAATCATCCGATTACCATATAATTATTATTGGTGCTGGTGTTGTGGGATTGGCGGTTGCACGAAGCTTAGCCAAAGCTGGAAAGGATTCGGTACTTGTCATTGAAAAAGAAGAAACTTTTGGACGGGGTATTTCCTCCAGGAACAGCGAGGTGATCCATTCCGGAATTTATTATCCACAAAATTCTCTAAAATCAAAGTATTGCATATTGGGACGGGAAAAATTGTATGCCTATTGTAAGGAAAAAAAGCTCTGGCATCACCAATGCGGAAAACTGGTCATAGCTCAAAACAATCAATTCAATGAACTTGAAACATTGTATGAGAATGGATTAGCAAATGGAGTCCCGGAATTGAGACTGATTGACAAACATGAAATATCCCAAATGGAACCAAAGATTTGTGTAAAATCTGCCTTGTTTGTGGGGTGTACCGGCATTCTTTCCGCACATGAACTTATGACCTCCTTTTACATTGAATCAAACCAAATGGACCATGACTACCTTTTTAAAACTGAGTTGAAGGAATGTGATCATTCTAATGGAAGGTACACCCTCCATCTGCTGAATCCACAAGGAGATATGGAAATGGTGACTTCTGATTGGGTGGTAAATGCCGGAGGACTGCACAGCGATATTATTGCTGGAATGATAAATGAAAACGAATTTCCAAAACTTTCTTTTTCCAAAGGGTGCTATTTTTCCCTTTCATCTAAATGGAGACATGGATTCAACCATCTCATTTATCCGGTTCCGGATGAGAGCACCGGTTCTTTGGGAATTCACATCAGTTTTGACAAAGATGGACGAACAAAACTGGGGCCCAGTGCTGAATGGTTAAATAATAAAATTGAAGATTACTCAGTGAATCCAAACCTGCTTCATACATTTTTTCAAGAAGCTAAAACCTACTTAACCGGCTTGGAAATTTCGGACCTTACACCGGATTTTTCCGGCATCAGACCAAAAATTGGCACTCCTGAAATCCCTTATGCGGATTTTTACATTAAACACGAAATTGACAGAGGTTTCCCCGGTTGGATCAACCTCATTGGAATTGAAAGCCCCGGGCTTACCGCTTCCATTGCAGTCGGTGAGGATGTTGCGAGGTGGATTGGAAATAGGGTAATTTAAACCATTGAAAAGCCTTTTACTTACACCATTAATGTTAAATAGGATATAAGATGAAGAAAATATTATTATTTTTATTTATACTCTCAATTGGGCTTTCCAAAAGTACTGAGTTACCTCCAAAAGATAAAATTTTTTCAATGAGTGAACAAGAAAAATTGTTATTATATGAAGAACATAAAATTAATCCTTATTATAATACTTTGATATCAGGACTGTTACCAACTTATGGTCATTATCGAGTGGAAAAGTGGAAAAGGGGGTTAACAATTCTCTCTATTAATGTTTTGGCATATTTTATAGAATCTGCGCCTAAAAATCCTAAAACTGGTACTGTTGGAAATGTCTCTAAAAAAGAAGCAAAAAATTATGCTCAAGTATTTAGTCTAATTTTATTAGGTGATACTTTCTATCAAACAACAATTTATAATAAGAATTTAT
>CAZFKU010000024.1:0-20222 GCA_964518835.1 uncultured bacterium | reverse complement strand
CAGTGGTTGTTGGGAGGCGCTTGCGCCGAACCAACCACCAGACTGGGCACAGTTTTGCCTGATGGAGCTGGAGCAAAGCGACAGTTCCATCCATGTATATCCAATTTAGCAAAAAAATGTATATCGCACTGAAACAGCCGGATAAACAATTATCATATTTTATTTATCATCCCTTACTCAAGTCCTCTACTGCTTTCAGCACATCCCTCCTGCTGATTTGTCCGACCAATCTTTCATCCTTGTCCACTACAGGAAACCGCCTGAAACTGGTGGAAAGAAATTTTTCTGCTACTTCCATGATACTGGCGCTTTCTAAAACGGTAAACACTTGAGTACTCATCAGATCCGAGACCAGTGCACCGATCTCATTATGGTAGGAAGCATCAAGAATGGTATTCATTCCGTCTTTTTCTGAAAACACCCCTATAATATTTCCCTCTTTATCCAAAACGGGAGCGCCGGAAATTTTATAATTCAATAAATCCCGAATGGCTGCCAGTGCATTCATATCCGGTGAAAAAGTAACCAATTTGGTCACCATGTATTTTTTAACACTGAAAGGTTTATCCATATGTATCTTCCGTTACACCAAATTTACACTTTTATTATAAACATTAAATAAAAATTTTGATTTTACATCCAGATACTAAATTACAAAAAGAATTACTCAAAAAGTGAAGATTCCCGTTCCAAAAGAATCTTTGCTCTTCCCTGTTCCATGAGATTTTCAGGCATGATATCCGGAATCTGTGTTGGATCTTGTTTCAAAACCTGTGATAATTCATCGTGGAATGCTTCACGGTGTCCGGTTTTTATAAAGTAAAATTCTGCCCTGGCAGTCCTGTGACTGAAACAATCTGGGTACATCTGAATTGCCCGGTCAAAATAGGTTTTTGCTTGTTTCACATCCATTCCCGGTATTCGAGAATACAATACACCTAAAAGGTGGAGGGATCCTCCAAAATCATAGGTAGGATCAAGATTGTGAATCCGGTGAAATAATGATTCGAGTAAATCCTTTTGTTTCATCCGGTCCCTTACCGGTTTGGAAAAAATATATTCTCCTAAATTTAATCCCCACAAATACAGAGCCGGGAGTGATGTTTTATCTGTGGATTCAATTTTATCCATTAAGAGATGCCGTCCTTCTCCGGGATTTAAAATTGTCTCCGAATTAATCTCCTTTGGGCTGATGTTTAAAATGTAGAATAGAGCAGTCAATGCTCCTTCCATAAAAAGGCTGTCCTTTTTTGAATCGCTTTCCACGATATATTTCCCTGCAAAGAAACATGATCGGCTGTATAATAGTCCGGTTTCCTTATCCTGCGGTCTCATTTGATGTGCTTTGAATAGAAAATTCCTCGCCCATTTTGCATTTTCAGGATTTGCTCGTTTTTCCCAAAATTCATTTCCTTTCAGGATTAAAAAGTCCACATTTTGAGATAAAATATCTTTTTGACTTGGTTGCTTTGGCGAGCAGGAATATCCCAGGAACATCATGCCAAAAATCAAGACAAAGAATAATTTATGGAAAATCATTGGCTTGCAGGTGGTAATTAGAAAGATTCACGGTGTAAATTTCACCCGTTAAATTACAGATGTTTTTTTGTCTATGAAAAAGAGTATTGCATTAAAAGGAGTGGATATTCAGGCATTGATAGGTGCCGGTGACACGAACCTGAGGATTCTGGAAGATAATTTTTCAGCCCGTGTTGTGGTCCGGGGAAGTGAATTCCATATAGAAGGGGAAAAAGAGGAAGTAGAAAAAATTGTGAATCTGGTTCACGAAATGACCCAGACGTTGAATCGCAAGGGTTCCCTGACCCAAAAAAATGTTCAGGATCTTTTACAGATTACTGCTAAAGACGTGAAAAACCAAAAAGATCAACCCATAGATGATGTAATATTTTATGGCAGAAAAGGGGGTATTTCCGCTCGAACAAAGGGACAAAGAAAATATGTTGATTTAGTTAGAAAAAATGACATAGCATTTTCAATTGGACCAGCAGGGACAGGGAAAACTTATATTGCTGTTGCATTTGCAGTGGCAGCTCTTGAAAATCATAATGTGGATAGAATTATACTTTGCCGGCCTGCTGTTGAAGCAGGAGAAAATCTGGGATTCCTTCCCGGAGATTTGAGGGAAAAAGTCGATCCTTATTTGGCACCCCTTTATGATGCATTGGGAGACATGCTTCACAAAGCAAGATTAAATCCCTTATTGGCTAAGAATATCATCGAAATCATCCCGTTGGCATACATGCGTGGCAGAACCTTGAATAATGCATTTCTCATTTTAGATGAAGCACAGAATGCAACACCCATGCAGATGAAAATGTTTCTCACCAGGCTGGGAGTGAATTCAAAAGCGATTATCACCGGAGACATAACTCAAATTGACCTGCCTCGAAGATCGGACTCGGGTTTGCTGCAGGTCATTGATATTTTAAATGATATTGACGGAATTGGATTTAGTCAGTTGGATAAATCGGATGTCGTTCGCCATCAGTTGGTGAAGAATATTATTGAAGCCTATAATTCGGCAAATTCAAACGACTGATTAATTCTCTTCTCAATTATTATTTTTCCCAATTTAATATATTAGATTTTAACTGATTTTTCTTCATTGCTGACAAAACATTTTACTGCCCGAACGGAGATGATCTTATCCCCGTTTTTTGAACGAACATCAAAGCTGAATGAATCACAGGAATGGCGAAGATGGTCGGGATATTTGTCAGCAACAAAATATGAACTCAACCATGAGAATGAATATTTTGCTATTCGTACAAAAGCCGGATTATTGGACATTACACCTTTGTACAAATACATCATTGAAGGCAACGATACTCAAACGTTTTTGGATCATCTCGTAACTCGGAATATTGGAATCTGCAAAATAGGGCAGGTGATGTACACTCCCTGGTGTGATGAAGACGGAAAACAGATTGACGATGGAACGGTACAAAGATTATCTGAAAATAAATTTAGGCTTACAAGTGCAGAACCGAATCTTGAGTGGTTAACAACGAACTCACAAGGATTTGATCTCAACATTAGGGACGATTCCAATACAACCGCTGCACTTGCTCTTCAAGGTCCTAATTCAAGAGCTGTTTTAAATACGGTCGCTGCTGACTCCCTGGATAAATTGAAGTTTTTCTGGATGATGAAAACCAAAATTGAGCAGATTCCCGTTTCCATTTCCCGAACGGGATACACCGGAGATCTGGGTTATGAAATCTGGATGGAGCCTAAAAATGCATTGCCGATCTGGGATATACTTATGGAAAAAGGAACACCATTTGGGATTACCCCCACAGGGCTCAATGCTTTGGATATGACTCGTATTGAAGCAGGATTGATTTTATTGGATGTAGATTATATTTCTGCACGTCATGCTCTCATAGAATCCCGGAAGTCGTCTCCTTTTGAATTGGGATTGGGTTGGACTGTGAAACTGAAGAAAAAAGACTTTATTGGTAAAAAATCTTTGGAAATGGAACTGAAACGGGGCATTAAATGGAATTTTGTTGGCATTGAAATCGGATGGACTGAATTGGAAAAACATTATAAAAAACTGGGCCTTCCACCGGGATTACCCTGCGTTGCCTGGAGAACCAGCGTTCCTTTATACAAAAATAATAAACAAATTGGTTATGCTACCAGCGGTTGCTGGTCTCCCATTTTGAAACGCTACATCGCCTTAGCTCATGTAAAATCACAGTATGCAAAATTGGGCACACAATTGGATTTTGAATTAAATGTGGAACACTATAGAAAACTCACACCTGCTCGTGTAGTCAAATCCCCGTTTTTTAATCCGGAAAGAAAACGAAAATGTCCGTTATGAAAAAATATGATGCGATTGTAATTGGAGGTGGTCATAACGGACTGACTGCAGCAGCCTATTTAGCCCGAGCCGGAAAAACAGTCTTGGTTTTGGAAAGACGTCATGTCCTTGGCGGGGCAGCAGTCACAGAAGAAGTTTTCCCCGGATTCAAATTTTCAGTTTGTTCTTATGTCGTCAGTTTACTGAAGCCTAAAATAATCCGTGAACTTATGCTCCCTAAATTTGGGTTGGAACTCCTGCCATTGGAGAGTACCTTTACACCGTTAGAAAATGACTATCTTTTTCGCACGGCTGATCCCGATCAGACTTACCGTGAATTATACCGTCATTCCCCCCGGGATGCTGAATCTTACATGAGGTTTGGTCCCCTTATGAGTCAGATCGGAATGGCAGTCCGTCCCATTCTGGAAACCATTGCACCCAATCCTATTTGTCTCAGTATTTCAGATTTGTCAGCATTAAAAAAATTGGTGAAACATTTTAAAACATTGAATCCTGAACAATTTGAGTATTTGACCAAACTCATGACAATGAGTTCAGCAGATTTTTTGGATGAATGGTTTGAGTTTGAACCTTTAAAAGCAACCATGTCCGCCAGCGGAATCATCGGAACTTTCATGGGACCACGGTCCCCCGGTTCCGCTTATGTGATGCTTCATCATTACATGGGAGATATTGATGGTGCATTCCGTGCCTGGGGGTTTCCACGAGGAGGAACTGGAGCTGTCAGTATGGCTATAGCCAGGGCGGCTGAACATTTTGGTGCAGAAATTAAAACGGAAACCTCTGTGTCCAATGTGATTGTAAAAAATGGAAATGCTGTTGGTGTAGCATTGGAGAATGGAGACGAATTTCATGCGAAAAAGGTCATTTCTGGACTCGATCCTAAAATGTCTTTTTTAAAACTGGTAGATGCAAGCGATCTTCCAACTGAATTTTTAACAGCTATCAAAAAATTCCGTATTCGTGGTTCATCTGGAAAGGTAAATCTTGCGTTGGACTCACTGCCCAATTTCACATGTCTTCCCGGTGATGGAGTCCATCTGCGGGGAGCTATTTCCATCAGTCCAAGTTATGACCATTTAGAAAGAGCATATGATGATGCGAAGTATGGGGAATTTTCGAAGAATCCATACATTGACATCATTTTACCTTCCGTTTTAGATCCGGACATGGCACCTCCCGGGAAACATGTCATGTCCTGTTTTGTGCAGTATGCACCTTTTGATATCAAAGGTGGATGGGATGATCAAAAACGGGAAGCTTTTGGAGATGCTGTGATCAACACAATTGGACAATTTGCTCCCAATATCAAAGATATTACCATCCATCGGCAGGTGCTGACACCGGCGGATCTGGAATCCACTTTTGGACTGACAGAAGGTAATATTTTCCATGGAGAACTTTCGCTCCAACAATTGTTTTCCTTGAGACCGGCAGTGAAATGGGCAAATTACAAAACTCCCATTAAAAATTATTATCAATGTGGTTCCGGAACTCATCCCGGCGGAGGGATCACAGGATCACCGGGTGAAATGGCTGCTGAAAAAATCCTGAGAGATTGGTAATGGATCATTTTGAAGTTATCGTAATTGGCGGGGGAGTGAACAGTTTAGTCACTGCAGCAATTCTTGGTCAATCCGGCAAACAGGTTTTACTTTTGGAATCACGTGAAAAGGTTGGCGGAATAGCATCCACTGAAGAATTAATTCCCGAATACAAATGCAATTTAGTGAACGATTATATTAACTGGATCGATCCCAGAGTGATGAATAAACTGAATCTTTCAACTTTTGGACTGAAACTTGAATCGCCGGAATTGGTGCGGATTGCATTGGATACAAATGGCAAGCATATTTTATTTAATCGGGATGTTAAAAAAACAGCTGAATCTATTTCTGTTCATTCAGTAAAAGATGGTCAGTCATGGAAAAAATTTACCGATCGTATTAAAAATATAAATCACTTTTTAGAAAAGTTGTATGAATTAACTCCCCCTAAACTTCCTGACGTGGGATTAATGGAAGCCTTTTCATTCCGGTCAATTTTACCCCCATTTATTAAACAGGGGACGAAGGGTGCCATAGATTTGGTGAGAGTTATTCCCATGATGATGGTGGAACTCATGGATGAATGGTTTGAATCCGAGTTGCTTCGTGGATCCTTATCTTCTGCTGGTATTCGTCATATCACACAGGGACCCTTTTCTGCAGCCACTGGATTAAATTTCCTGCATCAGCATATTCATGCAAATGGTGTGGTTCATAATGGTCAATTCATAAAAGGCGGGACGGGAGAATTAGCCAAAGCTGTAAAATTATCTGCTGAATCTGCCAATGTTGAAATTAGAACAAACTCAAAGATTAAATCCATAAATGTTGAAAATGGAATTTGCAAGGGTGTAACATTGGAAAGTGGAGAAACAATTCAAGCAGATCAAATCGTATCCGGATTAGACCCCAACAACACATTTATTAATCTTATGGGTGCTGAAAAACTATCTCCCCGATTCCATACACGATTAAGAAACATAAAATACCGGGGAAGTACAGCCAGAATTCATTTTGCATTAAATGAATTACCAGAAATCGATGGGGTAGCAAAAAACAACATGGGAACGATTTTCAGCATTGCCCCATCAATTTCCTATTTGGAAAGAGCATTCGATGCTTCAAAATATGGTACAATCTCTGAAAAACCTTTTGTAGAGTTTTCGTTTCCGTCCGTCATTAATTCTGAATTTGCACCAAATAGAAAACATGTTTTATCTGCTACCGTTCAATTTGCACCCTATCATTTACGGAGTCAAAAATGGAGTGCAGGTCTGAAGGAAAAATTAAAAAATAACGTAGGTCGGGTTTTGGAAAATTATGTCCCAGGATTTCCATCTTTAATTGAAGAATCTGTGGTCTTTTCTCCCGTAGATTTGGAAGAAAAATTGGGACTAACGGATGGGAACTTGAATCACGGAGAGATGACATTGGATCAATTCTTTTTCATGAGACCTTCCATGAATTTGGCACAATACAAAACACCCATAGAAAATTTGTTCCTTTGCGGACCCGGAACCCATCCCGGTGGTGAGCTCCATGGTGCAAACGGATTTAATGCAGCCAGAGAAATTTTAAAAAAATAACGATGAGTTTTGTGAGTATCAATTTTCTTTACCCCACTTTAATTCTCCCCTCTGACAAGGGAGAACATTTTTGGTATTCTCACAAAACCCCTAATTATTTCCCATGTAAAAGGGGAAACACAAAGGGGTCAGAATAATGACTTTCAAAAAGACAGCTGAAACTCTTAGACAGGGTGCTCATACTTTATCCCGTGAATATTACATTGACCCAAAAACTTTGGAATTGGAGTATGAAAAGATATTTTTCAAAAACTGGTTATGCGTTGGTCGGTCTGCTCAAATTTCTGAAAAAGGAAGATACATTATTCTGAATATTGGAATAGAAAGTGTGATCATTCTGCGGGATAGTGAAGGTGAATTGAAGGGATTTTACAATGTTTGTCGTCATCGTGGCACCCGAATTTGTGAAAAAATGGAGGGCAAATTTTCAAAATCCATCCAGTGCGGTTATCATGGGTGGACTTATGACTTGAAAGGAAATTTAATTGGTGTTCCCAACATGGACGCAGTCACTGGATTTAAAAAAGATGAATATCCCCTACATCCAGTCGCTTTAAAAGAATGGGAGGGATTCATTTTTATAAATCTTGAAGATAAACCAATAAATTTTGACTCCACTTTCGAACCACTAACAGAGCGATTAAATCCATGGGGTATTTCTGAATTGTTGATTGCAGAAAAAAAGGAATACATGGTGAACGGAAATTGGAAACTGGTCATCCAAAACTATTGTGAGTGTTATCACTGTCCCATATTGCATCCTGAATTAGCAAAAATACATCATTATTTAGGAGGACGTAATGATTTTTATGAGGGTCCAATTCTTGGGGGTTATATGGATTTCAATGAGGATAAAGGCAGCATCACATCCAGTGGTGAATTATGCTGTCTCCCTTTAGATGGTGTTAAAGATGGAGACTTAAACCGAGTCTATTATTATTCTATTTTCCCAAATATGCTTTTGAGTCTCCACCCGGAATATATCATGTACCATACTGTAGTACCCATTAGTTTAGATAAATGCAAAGTTACCTGTTCATGGCTTTTTGAGAAAGATGTAGTGGAATCCGGGAAGTTTAATACGAAAGATGCGGTGGATTTCTGGGATATGACCAACAACCAGGACTGGAAAATTTCAGAACTTTCTCAATTGGGAATCCAATCATCAAAATATTCTCCTGCACCTTATTCAGGACAGGAAAGTTTATTGGCGGCTTTTGATAAATATTACCTGAATCAAATCAATAAATATTAGGCGATTATGTTACTCTTGACTACAATAGATTGAGAATTTTGTAAACAGTCAAAAAAATACTTTCTTTATTTTGGAACAAAAGTTTAGCAAGTTTTGTAAAGAAGTATTACATTCGCCGCCATCATCAAACACAAAAAGGGTCCAAACACAATGAAAAACACTATCATCATTGTATGACCGAGGACAGGAGCAGATTATTAAAATTGTGTTTTGAAGAAATGGAAGAAGTGGCACGCCTCTACGATGACTTAAAATACTGTCTAAACGAAGTTAAAATGGAATTAACCATCATGCTCTCTCAATTATATGTTAGAGATTATCACCATGATGAAACATTGCGATATTTAGGTCACTCACCAGACACTAAATTAAAAGAAGGCGAAATTGATATGGATGATAACGATGTATCCTGGATAAGGCAGAATTGCCAGGATACACTTGATGAAACAGAGGAAACACTTCTTCCGTATTTCAAAACAAAAAAGTAGTTTTCGGTCATTAACACAAAAGGGGCAATTTATTTTGTCCCTTTTTCATATTACCTTTTAATCAACTATTTTACAAGAAAGTGAGTATTGACCATCAGTCATTCCCAAAATATTGATTATAAAAATAAACTAAATAGCTCAAGGAAAGGTGTAATTTCTATAATTATGAATTGTCAAAAGTTTATGTAAAAAGAAGTTATTATAGGTAATTTTAAGGTTGATTATTGGTGTTTTCCTGCCGATTATCCATAAAAATCATGTTGATGTGTATTTCCTTCTGATTTTGAAATAAATTTGTACGTTATTAAAATGATCTTTTACATAAATTAAATGAGAATAGCTTTCTTTAAAAGAAATTGTTTGATTCTTAAAATTACGAGGGGATTTAATCTATAATGGAAACCAATAATATTTTTTAGTCATATGAACAACGAAGTGTATATAATCGAAGGGAAAAGAACTCCTGTGGGATCGTTTAATGGAGGATTATCCTCTGTTCCAGCTCCTGAACTTGGTGCGGTTGTTATCAGAGAATTGATCGGGAGTTCCGGGATTGAAGAGACCCAGATTGATGAAGTGATCATGGGGAATGTTTTGTCTGCGGGATTAGGTCAAGCTCCTGCAAGGCAATCAGCTTTGTATGCACAATTGCCAAATTCAGTAGAATGTACCACCATAAATAAAATGTGCGGTTCAGGACTGAAAGCTACCATGTTGGGTATGCAGGCGATTCAATCAAACGATGCACAAGTCATCATTGCCGGCGGAATGGAAAACATGTCATCAGCACCCTATCTTTTACCCAAAGCAAGGGGAGGTTATCGTTTGGGGCATGGCAAACTGATTGACAGCATGATTACTGACGGTTTGTGGGATGCTTACAACGATAAACACATGGGCAATTGCGCTGAAATGCTGGCGGAAAAAGATGGAATTTCCAGAGAAAAACAGGACCAATTTGCAGAGCAATCTTACACCAGAGCGATAAATGCCCATAAATCAGGGTGGTTTTCACGAGAGATTGTTCCGGTGTCTGTCCCTCAAAGAAAAGGGGATCCGCTGATTATTGATCAGGATGAAGAACCGCAAAAAGCAAATTTTGATAAGATGAAAATATTAAGACCTGCATTTGAAAAAGATGGTACAATAACTGCAGCGAATGCTTCTAAAATTAATGATGGAGCAGCGGCGGTTTTATGTGCTTCATCAAACTTCACAAAGGCGAATGGAGTTCAGCCAAAAGCGAAGATGATGGCGCAGGCTTCTGCCGCCCATGATCCGGAGTGGTTCACTACAGCTCCCATAAAAGCAATATCCAAAGTTCTTTCCAATGCCGGGTTGAATAAGGATGACATTGATTTATGGGAAATTAATGAAGCTTTTGCCCCGGTTGCCATGGCTGCCATTGATGAGTTTGATCTTGATGCGGAAAAAGTGAATGTGTGCGGTGGAGCAATTGCAATAGGACATCCCATTGGTGCTTCCGGGGCTCGAATTTTGGTCACGTTAATTCACAGTCTAGAAAGAGTAAATGGTCGCTTTGGACTCGCAACACTGTGTATTGGTGGAGGTGAAGCATCTGCACTTATCATAGAGAGGATACCATGAAAAACATAGGAGTGGTAGGTGCCGGAACAATGGGTAACGGGATTGCTCATATTGCTTCCCTTTCAAAATATTCTGTTATTTTGATGGACATAAATAAAGATTTAGTATCTAAAGGAAAATTATCGATAGAAAAGAATTTAGATCGTCAAATAAAAAAAGGAAAAATCTCAGAATCCGATAAAAAAAATACTTTAGAGAATGTTTCCTGTACAACCAGATTAACAGACTTGAAATCAGTTGATATTGTGATAGAAGCTGCCTCTGAGGATCGAAATATTAAGGGGGAAATATTTAGGGAATTGGATAAATATTGCAGTGAAAACACAATTTTAGCAACCAATACCTCATCCATTTCCATCACGGAAATTGCATCACAAACATCCAAACCGGAACAGGTCATCGGGATGCATTTTATGAATCCTGTACCGGTTATGAAACTGGTGGAAGTGATTCGGGGACACTTAACAAAAGATGATGTGACCGAACAGGTCATATCCCTTGCGGAAACAATGGGTAAAAAAGCTGTGTTGTGCAATGATTATCCCGGGTTTGTTTCCAACCGAATTCTGGCACCCATGTTAAATGAAGCGGTATTTTGTCTGATGGAGGGTGTGGCAGAAAAAGAAGCCATTGATGAAGTGATGAAATTGGGAATGGCCCATCCCATGGGTCCCCTTGAATTAGCGGATTTGATCGGATTGGATGTATGCTTGTCAATTTTAGAGGTGCTTCACCGTGATTTGGGAGATGACAAATACCGTCCCTGTCCTTTATTGCGGCGAATGGTAGCCTCCGGATGTTTAGGCAGGAAAACCGGAAAAGGATTTTATGAGTACGATTGATTTGAATTTCAATCTCACTGAGGAGCAGGAATTAGTTCAAAAAACTGCCAGGGAATTCGCCGAAGTCCATCTTGAGCCGGGAGTGATTGAACGGGATGAAAAATCAATTACCCCAATCCAGGAAATAAAAGAAATGGGAAAATTGGGATTTATGGGCATGATGGTGCCTGAAAAATGGAACGGTGCCGGTATGGACACTTTGAGTTATGTGTTAGCCATGGAAGAAATTTGCTGTGTGGATGCATCTGCCGGAGTCATCATGTCTGTTAATAACTCACTGGTTTGCCAGATTTTTATGGATTGGTGTACAGATAATCAAAGAGAAAAATATTTGACTAAATTAGCATCAGGAGAATGGCTGGGTGCATTCAGTTTAAGTGAACCACAGTCCGGTTCGGATGCCAGTAATATGAAAACCAGAGCAGAACGAAATGGAGATTCTTATATATTAAACGGGACAAAAAATTGGGTGACCAATGGAATTTCTTCCGATATGGTTATTGTTTTTGCAGTAACAGAAAAAGATGTTGGACATAAGGGCATTTCAGCTTTTATTGTTGAAAAGGGATTGCCGGGATTTTCAACCGGAAAAAAAGAGGACAAACTTGGTATCCGAGGATCAGACACCTGTGAGTTATATTTTGAAAATTGTAAAATACCGGTTGAAAATAGAATTCATGAAGAAGGAGAAGGATTTCACATCGCAATGAAAACCTTGAATGGAGGTCGAATCGGGATTGCAACCCAGGCATTGGGAATTGCCCGGGCTTCATTGGAAAAAAGTATTTCCTATGCAAAAGAAAGAAAACAATTTGGAAAAACCCTGAACAGTTTTGGAGCAATTAAAAGCAAACTGGCTCAAATGGCAACCCGCCTGGAGGCAGCCAGGTTACTCATCTGGAAAGCAGCAAAAATCAAGGATTCCAAACAGAATTATGTGAAAGAAGCTGCCATGGCCAAATTGTTTGCATCTCAATTAGCAGTGGATGCATCCCGGGATTGTGTACAGATCTACGGCGGTTATGGATACATGCAGGAATATGGAGTAGAACGGCTTATGCGGGATGCAAAAATTACCCAGATTTATGAGGGAACATCAGAAATTCAGGAACTTGTCATATCCAGATGTTTAAATGAATAAGATAATTTTAAAGGACTAATACCATGAACCAAATAGATTGGGATACTTTAACATTCAGCTTAACACCGGCAAAATCCATGTTTATATCCCATTGGGAAAAGGACACATTTTGGACGGATGGAAAGCTCATTCCTTTTGGTGATATATCTATGTCCCCTGCAGCTGGTGTATTGAATTACGGACAGGGAATATTTGAAGGGATGAAAGCGTACAGGACAACGAAAAAAAGAATTGTATTATTTCGTCCGGATAAAAACATTGAAAGAGCGACTTTATCTGCTGAAAGGTTGTGTATCCCGGTTGTCCATTCAGATTTATTTATGGATGGATTATTCAAAGTTGTAAAAGACAATGTCGATTTTATTCCTCCCTCTGATAAGGGCAGTTTATACATACGTCCCATCATTTGGGGAACGGGTCCGGTTTTAGGTGTGGCACCGGCACAATCATATACGTTTTTAATATATGTTTCACCAGTGGGTCCCTATTTCAAATCCGGAATTCGTTGTTTGAATTTGAGAGTGACAAATAAGTTTCATCGGGCAGCTCCACGGGGAGTCGGGAATTTCAAAACCATAGGCAATTATGCCGCATCTCTCTATCCTCAGAAATTAGCTAAATCTGCAGGATTTGATGAGGTCATTTATTTAAATGCAGGCAATGAAAATTTCATTGAAGAAGTTGGCTCAGCTAACCTATTTATTGTAAAAGATAATGTCATTACTACACCACCCCTTACCGGGAGCATTTTACCGGGGGTAACCCGTGATTCGGTTATTCATATTGCCCGTGATATTTTGAATATGAAAGTGGAAGAACGCTCCATTCCATTGGAAGAATTAATGGGAGCAGATGAAGTATTTTGTACAGGCACTGCTGTATCTGTCACTCCCATAGGTCAGATTACCTCCGATGATGCGGTTGGGATAATTCATAAAAATCAAATTGGGAAAATAACTCAAACTTTAAACATCGAACTGACCAGTATTCAAAAAGAATTAAAAGACGATCCCTTTGACTGGTTGATTCAGGTTTAGGTTGGTAAATGAAAACCTCTCCACAACAAAGGAAGAATTCAAATTCAAAGTATCACCCCCGCAGGCAGGCTCGGGAATGTGTATTTCAGGGATTGTACGCCATGGAGATTTCACAGGATCCAGAAGATAAAATATTTGGGGATATCTCAAAAAGATTCTCCTTTGATGAGGATACAGAGTCATTTGCATCCTCATTGTACAAAAAAACCCTGGATCAAAGACAGTTTCTGGAACAGACTATTTCGAGATTTCTGGAAAATTGGGAATTAGGAAGAATTGCACTTCTGGATAATCTAATTTTGAAAATGGCAGTGTGTGAACTTTTGTTTTTTGATGATGTACCACCAAAAGTATCCATTTCCGAAGCGATAGAAATGGCAAAAAAATACAGCACGGATGATAGTTCCGGTTTTGTGAATGGGATTTTAGATTCCGTATTTAGAGAAGTGGTAAAAAAGAAAGCAATATCCCGGTAACAACCTATGCTGCAGAAAGCATTAAAAAAAGTATTTGGCTCCCGTTCAGACAGGGAAATGAACCGGTTAATGCCGGTAGTGAAGGAGATAAACCAAGCTGCAAAAGACCTCCAGGGAAAATCCGATGATGAATTGAAAATCCGGACGGAGGAAATGATGGACCAAATTGCCTCATCCAAGGGTCAATTAGAAACTGAGTTGGTGGGAAAAAACACTGATCCTGTGGAAATTAAAAAGTCCGTTTATGAATTGGAACAAAATATTTTAGACTCGTTAATGGTGGAAGCCTTTGCCATGGTAAAAGAAACGTGCCGGCGGTTATGCGGATCGTCCTGGACCGTAGCTGGGCAGGGAATTACCTGGGAAATGGTTCCTTATGACGTTCAGTTGGTAGGTGCAATCGTTCTTCATAAAGGTAATGTAGCAGAAATGAAAACTGGGGAAGGGAAAACTCTGGTGGCAACCATGCCTATTTTTCTCAATGCCCTTACGGGCAGAGGGGTTCATATCGTTACTGTTAATGATTATTTAGCCCGTCGGGATGCAGAGTGGATGGGCGAAGTTTTCAAGCGGTTGGGATTAACTGTGGGTTTTATTCTGAACACCATGGATAATGATCAACGCAGAGCGGCATACAACTGCGATATTATGTATGGTACAAATAATGAATTTGGATTTGACTATTTGAGGGATAATATGTCGCTGGATGCTCAGGACCAGGTACAGAGAGCCCATGCATTCGCCATTGTTGATGAGGTGGACAGCGTGTTGATTGATGAAGCACGGACACCATTGATCATTTCAGGGTCCGTAGATGCTCCGGTGGACAAAACATTTTCCGAGTTAAAACCATTGATCCAGAACCTGGTGCGGAAACAAAATACTCTTGTTTCGGAATTGGTGAATGCAGCTCAGGTTTATCTGAAAGAAGAAAAAAACGATGAAGCTGGATTGAAACTCCTGCAGGGGAGAAGAGGACTGCCAAAGCATCGCAGGCTGATGAAATTATTTCAGGAACCGGGTACTATAAAACTTGCTACGAAAGTCGAGTCAGATTACATGAGAGATAAAAAACTCCATGAAGTGGACGATGATCTGTTTTTCAGCGTAGATGAAAAATCGCATGTTATTGATATTACAGAAAAGGGAAGAGAGGTTTTGTCACCGAATCATCCGGAAATGTTTGTGATTCCAGACTTGGGAGAAATGATCTCGGAAATTGAAAAAAATGAAAAATTATCTCCCCTCCAAATAGCTCAGGGAAAAGAGAAAGCCTATCATCTCCATGCAGATAGGAGTGGAAAAATTCATAACCTCAATCAATTATTGAGAGCCTACACTTTATATGAAAAAGATGTGGAATATGTGGTGCAGGATAATAAAGTACAAATTGTTGATGAATTTACGGGCAGGGTCCTTCCCGGCAGGCGCTACAGTGATGGACTGCATCAGGCATTGGAAGCTAAAGAAAATGTTGCCATTGAACGGGAGACACAAACACTGGCAACCATCACGATTCAGAATTATTTCCGATTGTATGATAAATTATCCGGAATGACAGGAACAGCAGAAACTGAATCTGAGGAATTGGGATCGATTTACAAATTGGATGTGATCGTGATCCCTACACATGAACAAATTATCCGTGATGACAGGAATGACTTTGTTTACAAAACCAAACGGGAAAAATACAATGCTGTGATTGATGAAATAATGAATTGCCATAAAAGCGGTCAGCCCGTTTTGGTAGGAACTGTTTCAGTTGAAGTGTCTGAATTATTATCACGGATGCTGAAACGAAAAGGAATTCCCCATAATGTTTTAAATGCCAAACAACATCAGCAGGAAGCGGAAATTGTAGCCAGAGCAGGACAAAATGGAGCCGTAACCATCGCCACAAATATGGCGGGGAGAGGGACAGATATAAAATTAGGAGGAGAGGAGATTAAAGAGTTAGGCGGACTCCATATTCTGGGAACGGAAAGGCATGAATCCCGGCGAATTGATTTACAGCTTCGGGGTCGGTCGGGACGCCAGGGAGATCCAGGTTCATCCCAGTTTTATTTATCCCTGGAGGATGACTTAATGCGCCTGTTTAATAGCGAACGGGTTGCCTCCATCATGGACAGGATGGGGGTAGAAGAAGGAGAAGTGATCACAGCGAAAATGGTCACTCGAGCCATTGCAAATGCCCAGAAAAAAGTGGAAGGCAGAAATTTCGGGATTCGGAAACATTTATTGGAATATGATGATGTGATGAATCAGCAACGACAGGTTGTGTACAATTTAAGAGATAATGCCCTGAAAGATAAAGACACACGGGAAATGGTCTCAGAATTTATTGCTGAATTTGTAGAGGATGAACTGGAAAACCAGAATGTGGAACATCCCGATGAAATTGATTGGGAGACACTCAAACAAAATGCTGCCTCCCACTTGCTGGTAGATGTGGATCGTGAGCGAATCCAATCAAAAAACGGAGAAGGAGAGATGAGCCATGATGACATCAGGGATTTCCTTATTTCGCAGGGAGAAGAAGTGTATAATGAGAGAGAATCCATTTTACCGGAAGAGATCATGCGGGGATTCGAACGATTTGTGATTTTACGCACTATTGACGAACAGTGGAAAGATCATTTATACGGGATGGATCAAATTAAGGAAGGAATCAATCTGCGGGCTTACGGTCAAAAAGATCCTCTTCTGGAGTATAAATCTGAAGGATTTCATCTTTTCCAGGACATGATAAAAGAAATGAACCAGAAAGTCGTCCAGCGGTTGTTCCGAACTCAACTTCAGGGAATGGACCATGCACCTCAAATTCAGAGAAAAGACCGAAATGTACAGGTTCGTCATGACAGTACAGAAGGGATGGGGATTCAGTCTGCACCCCAGGGGGGAGACGGACAAAGACCGCCTCAGCCGGTAAAAACTCCCATCAAGTCTGATAAAAAAATCGGCAGAAATGAAAAAATTCCCGTTATCAGTCCTTCCGGTGAAAAAGTGTTTGTTAAATATAAAAAATTGAACCAGCTTTTATCCAAAGGATACTCCAGAGTGTCCTAAACATTTACCGCGGTGGTGGAATTGGTAGACACGCCAGATTTAGGATCTGGTGCCCTCTGGGTGTGAAGGTTCGAGTCCTTTCCGCGGTACTTACCTGAATTCTCCTCGAGAATCAGGGAATTAATTGTAAGTATAATTGAGGAAAAGCGGTCGGTTATTTGATTAAATATCTGGTTGAATCCATGGATTGAAAAAATATTTGAAATTTTAAATTAGGTCAATCAATTCTTTAATATTTTTAAATGCTATTTTAGGGTCATATTCAATGCCAGGGCGGATGTAATTATAAATATCCTGACAAAATACCGGGTCATTAACTTTTATTTTCACATTGGTACAATATTCTTTTTGAGACACTTTATTATCCTGAAAATCCATATATTTTTTGAACGCTTCAATAATCTCATTAGGATTCGTTTTACAATGCCTGAGAGACCAATCCAGATCAAACAAATCCCTGCCCTTACTCCGTTGATATAAAGCCCGCATTTTAGTCCCCAGCATTTCATTCAGATTATAAGCAGGTATGGTGCATTCACCTGAATACCACTGAGAATTGATAGTAAATTTCTTTTTCTCTATTGGAAATACGTTAAAATGTTCACGAGTGTTGATTTCAATTTTAATTTTTCTCTCAATCCCAGGAATGTTTTCAGATTGAAATCCATAATAAATACGAAACCCATCTTTTCTTGAGTCAGTACCTTTACCCTTTAGAAATGGGTTTATTGTTTTTTGAACAGTTTCAATGATTGGTTTTATTTGTCCTGGGAGTAATTGAACAAAATCTAAATCCTCTGAATATCGAACAGGAGACGGGAAATACAGTTTATTTAAGGCAGTACCTCCTCTGAACACCAATTGTTCTCTCAGAAATTCATTTTGGAATAGTTCTGTGAGTATTCGGCAAAGGATTAAATCCTGCTCTATTTGTTCATTGGCCCCCCAGGGTGCTTTATGCTGCCATTCTGTGATGTAAGCCTGGGGAATCATAAATCCATATTCAGACTGTCATTAATAAATAACTTCCAGCGGGGATACCTGTTCTCCCTTACCATGCTCTTTGAAGGATTTAGATACGCATAAATCACCTTTTGAGAAAGGAGGTGCTTTTCTATTTGATTGCAGTACTTTTCCATTCCCAATAATTCCAAAATATATCCGCAACGCTGGATAATAGCATTGGAAAAATATGGCAGTGTATTCTTTAATCCCTTCATCGAAAAATGATCTGATAGTTCAGAAGTAATTTCACCTGCTCTTGATAATCCGCCAAACTGGCGATTAAACAGGACTAAATCAAAAAAGGTTATTTCAGGGGAAGAAATATTAAAATAACCGGTGGGAGACTTTTGCTTTATGACAGGGACCAATTCCATGTTCTTCTTTCGGTAAAAATTGATCTGATTCTTTTGAGTTGTTATGTTTCTCCGGTCATAATTTGTTATTACCTGAAAAGATTGAGGTGATTGATGGGATGAACCCCAGTAGGTCGCTGCCATTAATAAACCCACATAATAGGGCTTTTGATAAAATTCCATCATTTGATGAACAAATCTATCTGGCGGTAATCTTTCAGAATTTAAGTATTCTTCCGGTACAACAACATGAAATCTCACAGTTGGGGTAATAATTCTGCCCTTCTTCCGAAGAATCTTTAACTTATCCTGGGTAGAATTCCCCATAACCATTGCCATTTCCCGGGTAGTAAATGACCATATTCCACGGCTAACTAACCCATTTATGTATTCTAAGTAGTTCATTATACTGTAATATCGTCTGCGTATTTAGGAATATTATTCCCTATCAAGCAACTAATATTACATTAATAATTTTAGGGTTATAAACCCATTAGCCAAAACTCCCCAAATTTCATGATTGGGTAGTGTAAAAAAAAATTCCCTTCCATCGTCATGGGTGAAGACGGGAAATTTTAAAACATCAAACACCTCTCAAAGGTACCGTTGAAAGGTGTTTACCGCAACAATACCATTTTTTGGGTCTTTGAAAAACCAACACCATTTAATGTATAAAAATACAAACCGGAGCTCACATCCATCCCCATTTCATCCTTACCATCCCAGATGGTTGTGTGATACCCTGCCGGTTTTTCTTCATTCACCAACCCCCTGATTCCACGCCCCAGTATGTCAACTATAGAAATGGTTATTTGACTTTCTTCAGGTAAACCGTACCGAATAGTCGTGATGGGATTGAATGGATTTGGAAAATTTTGATCCAGTGAAAATTCAGTGGGAATGTTTTTGAAAATCAAATCAACTTTTTGTAACTCCATATTACCGGTGAACTGAATATTTACCGGTACAGATTCAATATCATTATATCTGAAAATTAGTTTTTCACTTTCAATTGCTCCATCCAACACTTGAGTGGTTTTATCATCACCATAAACTGCACCTGTTCTGAGAACTCCATTTTCAAGAATTTCCATTTCTCCCACAAGGAGTTCATTTTGTGTATAAACATTTATTTTGGTTCCAATCACAATTTCAATATCTTGAAAATCTGCTTGACCGTTCACAAACATAAATAAATTAGTTTTTACTATTTCCGGATTGGTGTTTAGTGCCATCTGCTTAGCTGCAACTCCTGATGGTGTAGGATATTGAAATCCCTCAACCGCCTCTTGAACCTTCATAGCGTAGCCACTCCCATTCATAAGTGCTGATAAGGTATTCATGTAGGGTTCACCATTTGGGTCAAAGAAAGTTGCTCCTCCTTCAAGAAACCCCGTTACATAGACCAAATTCTCTTGATCAATAAGCTCAGCAAACGCTTCTTCCGGAAACATAGGATCGCCATTCCAGTAACCGATTATATTCCAACCGGAAAGAACGTCTATGGAATGAGTTGAGTAAATTGGATAACCTGATTGGACTAAAGATTCATCTTCATTTACTTTCACCCAATAACCAAAACCTTTTTCAATGGTAATTAGGTTATTGAGAACTTCCCATCCATTTGGATCATAGAAATTTGAACCATATTGGTTGAATCCTGTTACATAAATAAGACTTTCCTCATTTATCAAATCTGAAAAAACATCCTCTGTCGAATTGTTTTCCAATTCAATATCAAATGAAATCAAATTCCAATTTTGGTTAAAATCAAGAATGTCCGCAGTCATAAGTTCAACATTGAATGTTGCAAGTTCACTCTCATTGTTGTGAATATCCACAGCTGAAACTTCAAGAAGAATATTCTCAATCAGGTTTTCAACAATATAGTAAAAACCAGTTTCCATTGTGGTTTCTACCAATTCTCCCCCAACATAAACACGATAAAATTGAAAATCCTCA
>CAZFKU010000023.1:0-20568 GCA_964518835.1 uncultured bacterium | reverse complement strand
AAAATGTAATTTCAGTTGGTGTCTTTCCCGTGAATAATGTAGTTGATGCAACCGGTGCCGGAGATGTTTTCGGAGGAGGTTACATAGCCGGTTTATCTTCAGGATTGAATGATGAAGATTCACTGATTCTGGGTTCGGCTTTAGCATCAGTATGCGTTGAGGATTTTGGCGTCAGGGCATTGTTATCCCTGAAAAATGAAGAATTACAATACAGGCAAAAAATAATTGAAGACTCGGTTAGTTCTTGAATTAACGACTCTTCACAACTAATTTTCAGTATTATTTGAGGTATAAAATGTTTTCAAAGTCCAAATTATATTTATTTTTAACCATTTTTTATCTGGGTTTCCTGGGATGCGCCAGTGAAGAGTTAACCTCTGCACGGCTCTACATCCAGCAGGAGAATTGGGAAAAAGCTGAGGAATTCTTAATAAAAGCGTTGGCGGTAGAACCGGATAATCCCGAAATCCCTTATTTACTGGGGAAATTGATCTATGCTAAAGGAAAAGAGTGGGGTAAAATGAATGAGATGTTTGATCTTGCAATGAATTTAAATGAGGGAAAGGTCATATTAGAAGGGGGCACGGTTAAACAATATGTGGAACAGTCAAGGAGTCAATATTGGGCAAATAGTTTTAATATTGGTGTGAATGAATTTAATCAGTTTAAGAAGCTGTCCGGGGATGAAAGAAAAGCGACTCTTGAGAAAGCAATTGCATCATTTAAGGAAGCAATGCACATCAATCCCGGAGAATCTCAGACGTATCCAATCCTTGCCACTTGCTACTATGAATCCGGGAACAGTGACTTGGCCAAAGATTATGCTGCCAAAGCTGCTATGTTGTCTCCAGGAGATTTTGATGCAAATTTTACTGCCGGGCAGATCTTTACAACTTTGGATGACAAAGAAGGTGCGTTCAGATATTTTAAGAAAGCGGTCGAGATAGATCCAACAAACAGTGGTGCAATCCGCCACCTTGCCCAATCGTACTATGATTTGGGTGAGAAAGAAAAATCAATTGAAACTTATCAAGCCGCCATAAAAAATGAAATGGACAGAAAAGTAAAAGCAGATTTACATTTTAATCTTGGTGTTTTGTATATGCAGGTTGGCAGCTTCACGGATGCCGAGGATAATTTTATGATGGCTTATGATATGAATCCGGATGATGTTGAAGCATTGGTGGGGATGGCTCAGACTTTTGAAACTGCGGAAAAATGGTCACGATCAGAAAAATTTTACCGGGAGTTGATTTTTTTAGAACCGAATAATCCGGATCATTATAAGGGAATGGCACGAATCCTTCTGAAACAGGGGAAAAAGGATGAAGCAGAATATTATTTCAATAAATCAAAACGGGTTGGGTCATAAATCAGTACAAATTACTTAACCCAATTTAATCCGTTTTCGTAAATACTCATTTAACGCATAATCCAGATCCAGATCCGTGAAAAGCGGAACATAATCTATCCGCCGAAGTCCACATTGCTTTCGGTAGCGGTCCTGATAGGTTTTCATTAGTGTTTTATATGCTTCCCGTATTTGCCACGGCTCAGTTGTGATCATCTCACCGGTTTCCATATCTTTAAACCGGGTACGGGAATTAAACGAAAATTCCATTTCTTCCCTATCCAGAATATGAAAAACAATCATTTCCTGTTTTTGATGTCTAAAATGTTTTAATCCGTTCATAATCAATTCCATATCATCCATCAGATCTGAAATGATAATGGTCAACCCACGCTTTTTAATGCGTTCAGCCATTTCGTGGAGGACGGAACCGAGATTTGTGTCTTGTCCGGGAGTGATATTTTCAAGCTGGGAGAAAACAGAATTTAAATGACTTTGTGTAGAACGGGGAGGAAGAAGGGATGCAAGTTTATGATGGAATAAACCCAAACCGACACCATCCTGCTGGTTCAACATCAGGTAGGAAAGAGCTGCAGTGAGGTAACTCCCATATTCCAGTTTCGTCAATTTTCCGCTGGAAAAATTCATTGAATTGCTGATATCGAGAAGAATATGGGAATGAAGATTGGTTTCCTCTTCATAACGTTTTGTATAATAACGGTCTGTTTTTCCGTACAATTTCCAGTCAATGTGACGAATTTCATCTCCCGGACCGTAGGCTCGGTGTTCTGCAAATTCTACACTGAAACCGTGATAAGGACTTTTATGCATTCCGATAATATATCCTTCCACTACCAACCGGGCACGTAATGCCATATTTCGTAATTTAGCTACTGTTTCCGGCTGAAGATATTTTCTCTTATCCAGACTCATAAATTAAATAGTTAAGAATATTTAAGAATAAAGTTGATCGCCTGAGTCCAACAGTTTTAGCAGTATATCATCAGTCGATACACCTTCCGCTTCTGCATTAAAATTAGGGAGAATTCTATGCCGGAGAACCGGTAGGATCATTTCCTTAATGTCAGAAATATCCGGGGAAGGTCTTCCGTCCAATGCTGCTTTTGCTTTTGCTCCCAAAATTAAATATTGAGATGCTCTTGGACCGGCACCCCAGTCAATCCACTCTTTGATAAAGTCAGGAGCATTTCCGGAACCGGGACGTGTAGAAGCAACAAGATTTACGGCATAAGATACTACGTTTTCTGCAACCGGAACCCGTCGAACCAGATTTTGAAAGGATAGAAGATCATTTCTGGAAAGGATTGGGTTAGTGTCCATTTCAACATCCCCTGTTGTAGATTGAACGATTTTTATCTCTTCTTCATTGGACGGGTAATCAATTTTAAGATTAAACATGAAACGGTCTAGCTGTGCTTCCGGCAGTGGGTAGGTTCCTTCCTGTTCGATGGGGTTTTGTGTGGCTAATACAAAAAACGGTTCTTCCAAAGTGTAGGTCGTTCCGGATGTTGTTACTTTATGTTCCTGCATAGCTTCCAAAAGAGCTGCCTGTGTTTTTGGAGGAGTTCGGTTTATCTCATCTGCCAGAATGATATTTCCAAAGACCGGTCCTTTGAAAAACCTGAATTCCCTTTTTCCGGTGGAATGATCTTCCTCAATTATCTCAGTTCCGGTGATGTCACTGGGCATCAGGTCCGGTGTAAATTGGATTCGGCTGAAATGCAATTCCAGCAGTTCAGACATTGTTTTGATCATCAATGTTTTTGCTAATCCGGGAACTCCAACAATGAGGGTGTGTCCTTTACAAAACAGCGCAATGAGAATATGATGTAAAACTTCGGTTTGTCCGATAATTGTTTTACCGATCTCATTCAGAAACCTGTCTCTTGACTCATGCAGGTTTTCCAGTAATTCGATATCTTTCGTCTGTGGGTCCATTTTGTTCTCAGTTCTCCTTTTGAGCTTTGATTAAAGGGCAAAACTTACTATCCTTGCAAGGCTCAGGCAATTTTATTGTTTTGTTCACTGCGGATAATGTTTGAAATTAGGTTGCATGAATAACGAGTTAATAAAGGAAAAAGTTCCTCTAACGGGGATGACAAAATTGGAACTTGAACAAATGTGTACAGATCATTATGAACCTGAATTTCGAGGCCGGCAACTTTTTCACTGGATTTATGCCAAAAGAAAAAGAGAAATTCGGGAGATGGCTAACGTACCGAAAAAACTCCGGGATGAGTTAACACAAAAATTCAAAATACCTTCCCTCGACTTAGTAAAATCGGAAACTTCCCCATCCCGCAAAACAAGGAAATTCTTGTTCAAAATACCAACCGGTGGGAAAATTGAATCTGTATTAATGGAAGATGGTGAGCGAATTACTGTCTGTCTTTCAACACAAGTAGGATGTGCCTTGGGGTGTACATTTTGTGCTACAGCAAAAATGGGATTTCAAAAAAATCTGTCAGTAGGAGAAATAATAGATCAATTTTTAATTCTACAATCGAGTTCAAAAAAACGTATTACTAATGTAGTATTTATGGGAATGGGTGAACCGTTTTTAAATTATGAACGAGTTCTTTCTTCAGCAGAATTGCTGAATCACCCGGACGGTATAAATTTAGGTAAAGGGAAAATTACCATATCCACTGCAGGGATCGTCCCCAAAATAATTCGTTATGCAGATGAAGGATGGAAATTTAAATTGGCTATCAGTCTTAATGGAACCCTTGATAAAAATCGATCTGAAATTATGCCAATCAATAAAAAACATAATTTAAGTGACCTAATTTCAGCATCCCTATATTATTACAAGAAATCTAAATCTCTGATCACATTTGAGTATGTTTTAATCGAAAATGAAACAGATTCAATAAAAGATGCCCAAAGACTCAAAAGTCTTTTAACAGATGTACCATGCAAAGTAAATGTTATACCTTATAATTCTATTGATGACTCCTATAATCGTCCCGATCAAAATCGAATCACTCAATTCCTGAGGGAATTAAATTCTGCTTCGTTCACTGTCACAGTTAGATGGAGTCATGGAACAGGTATCAATGCAGGATGCGGACAATTGGCTGTAACAAAAGGAGCAGAAATTTGAAGTACCATAACATGGTGGAAACAGTTATAAATGCCACAGGGTTTGATGGTGGAACTGCTATTGTCCTGGGTTCGGGACTGGGTGAGTTCGCCGATCAATTGGAAGAGAAAAAGCTGATTGCATATGATAAAATCGCCGGATATCCAATTTCCACAGTTCCCGGTCATGCTGGCGAATTTGTTTCTGGGAAATTATCAGGACAACCTATTTTGGCGGCCAAAGGAAGATTTCATTTTTATGAAGGATATAAGTGGGATACGGTTGTTCTACCTATCAAATTATTTCATCAATTAAATGTAAAAACAGTCATTCTTACTAATTCCTCCGGTTCTATGCGAACTTCTATTAATCCAGGGAGTTTGGTTTTAATTAAAGGATATATGGATTGTACATTCAGAGAAAATCCAAAAGATCCAAAAATTGTTTCAATTGAACAAAATTTTAATCCCAATCTGAAACATGTCAGTGAAAATGCTTCTGCTGATGATATTCATTTAAAGGAAGGAATCTATTGTTGGACATTAGGACCGATGTATGAGACACCTGCGGAAATTTCATATTTTCGATCTTTAGGGGGAGATGTTGTTGGAATGAGTACAGTTCCTGAAATAATTGAAGCAAAAAAATTAGGCATGAATGTTCTGGGAATTTCCTGCGCTACAAACTATGCTGCAGGAATGTCTGACACTCCGCTGAATCATGAAGAAGTTTTGGAGACTGCGGAAAAAACTAAAGGTGATTTCATTAAATTATTGAAGATAGTGATCAAGAATATTGAGGATTGAGGAATAAATAATTCATGTTGGAAAAATCACCGTTATGGTATTTTATAATCCCGTATATCGCATTTGGTTACCTGAACAATTTTATCGCTTATAATTTTGTTTCACCTTCCGTGTATCATCCAAAATTGTTCGATTACGGACATTATATTCTTCCGGAAATATCCACACTATTTCCGGATTTCCTGTTTTTCTCTATTTTCCTTTATTTTCTGGTTCGCTGGAGAAAAAATCAAGATTTACTCAAATCATTTTTTCTTTTAGCCGGAATATTATTTATTCTTAGACTGTTTACCTTTCCCATGACTATGGTACCTCCGGCAGCGTCCGATTGTTATCCTTCCAGTGAAGATGCACCATGGATTTTCTTTGTGTTATACACCCAATCCACCTGCATTGATTATATGTTTTCTGCACATACATTCCATTTAACATTATTCACATTGTTTACAATTGTAAAGTCTTCTTATACTATCGAAAAGGTCTGTATTACAACTTTTTCATTGATCACATTTTTTATGATTATTGCTGCCCGCCTTCACTACACAGCAGATGTTATTATCGCTTTTATCCTGTGTACCTGTGTATTTTCAATATATTTTTTAATTGAGAAAAATCTTTCATTAAAAAGGAAACTGATTGAATCATGACCGTTAATATCAAATCCGAAATTAAATCTATTTCAAATGAGATTATTAAATGGAGACGACACATTCATTCCTATCCCGAACTGGGGATGGATCTCCCCAATACCGCAGAATTTATCTCCGAAAAACTGAAATCCTGGGAAATTGATGTTCGGACAAAAATTGGAATTTCCGGAGTTGTGGGAACTATTTCGGAAGGTTCCGGACCTACAATTGGACTTCGGGCAGATATGGATGCTTTACCAATACAGGAAACTGGAGATGTCTCTTACAAATCAAAAAATGACGGTGTAATGCATGCCTGTGGGCATGATGGACATACCGCCATGCTTTTGGGAGCGGCAAAAGTTTTATCAGAAAACAGATCTGAACTGAATGGTTCTGTACGATTCATTTTTCAACCGGGGGAAGAGGGATATTTTGGTGCAAAACACATGATTAATGACGGATGCCTTGAGGGTGTGGATGAAATCTACGGAATTCATTTGTGGAATTATCAGAATTTTGGAGAAGTGGGGGTGAAACCGGGACCGATTTTGGCAGCTGCTGACAAATTTATTATTAAAATAAAAGGGATTGGAGGACATGGTGCGGCACCTCAAGGAACGGTGGATGCTGTTGTTGTGGGTTCTCATTTAGTGAATGCCTTTCAGACTATCGTAAGTCGAAACACGAATCCTATTGAAAGTGCGGTGGTAACGGTTGGAAAATTTCAAAGCGGAAATAATTTTAATATAATTGCCGATTCTGCAGAGTTAACAGGAACAACCAGAGCGTACAAAGAAGAAGTTCGTGAAATGATTATTGAAAAAATGAAGGACATTATTTCAGGGACGGAAAAAATATTTGGTGCTGAAATTGAATTAGATTACCAAAAAGGGTATCCTCCCACTGTAAATAATGATTCTGCTTATGAAAAACTTATATCATCAGCAAAGAAAATTGTAGGAGAAAATGCAAAGGAACCCTATCTGTCAATGGGAGCAGAAGATTTCTCCTATTTTGCTAATGAGATTCCCGGATGTTTTTTCTTTGTAGGTTCAGCACCCTTGGACAGAGAACCGCTAAGTGTACCTCACCATTGTTCTCATTTTGATATTGATGAAAGAGCATTATTGGTTGGTTCAAGTATTTTTGTACAGATAGTTGAAGATTTGATCGGTTCACCTTCAAATAAGATGTAGGACAGATATACTTACCTGTCATTTTTTAATCTAAACTTTTAATATCCAACCACTGCATTTTCTCCACGGGGGTCTGCACCACCGTAAAAACCAGTTTTCGTTATAGTTATTCCATTTGCCTGCCCGATATATCCCCATCTGTAATTTTGGATAGAATGTCCTTTGTGAAGGAGATTCTCTTTTACATCGGAAACCACAGTAAAAGGTTCAACAAAAATAGCATCCGGCAACCACTGTGAATGGAATCGTGATGCCGCTACTGCCTGCTGAATAGACATATCATAAATGAGAACATTCAAAATCACCTGCATCACCGTTGTGATAATAGTTGAACCTCCCGGTGATCCGATAATGAGAATAGGTTTTCCATCTTTCAATACAATTGTAGGTGTCATAGAACTGAGAGGACGTTTCCCTGGTTCAATGGCATTGGCCTCATTTCCCACCAAACCATACGCATTAGGAACTCCCGGTTTTGCGGAAAAATCATCCATTTCGTTATTTAATAAAAATCCTGCACCACCAACTACATATCCCGAACCATAACCGGTATTCAAAGTAGTGGTTACACTCACAGCATTTCCGTCTTTGTCCACAACGGAATAATGAGTGGTTTCTCTGCTTTCATATGGATAAGGATCACCATAAGAAACCTCCGTACTTGAAGTTGCATTTGACTTATCAAAGGATTGTATTCTTTCACTTGCATATGCATCCGATAAAAACATTTTGAAGGGAACATCCCAATAATCCATATCACCCAAATGCTCTGCCCGGTCTGCATAACCTCTTCGTTCCACTTCTGTAAGAAGATGAATGTAATCGGATGAATGCCAATCAATAGAATCCAAACCAGAATGTTCCAACATATTCAGCATGTGAATTAAAATCAATCCTCCGGAACTTGGTGGTCCCATGGACATTATTTCATATTCTAGAAATTCTCCATTGACGGGGTCACGATAAATCGACTCATAATTTGCAAGATCTTCCATTGTAATAAGACCATTGAATGATTCCATTTCTCTGACAATGAATCTTGCAGTTTGACCAAAATAAAAATCTTCACCTTCTGTTCGAGCAATACGTTTCAATGTTTTTGCTAATTCTTGTTGTTTCAGAATGTCCCCTGCTACCCAATCCCTTCCATCTTTACGAGAAAATATTTTATTGGAATCATCATCTCTTTTGAAAAAATCCCTTCTATAATTTAATCCCCGGGTTAAACCATTCGACAATCGAAATCCTCTTTCTGCTAATCTGATCGCAGGTTTCATAATATTCCAGAGACTCAAATTTCCTGAACCATAATCTTGCCATACCTTTACGAGACCATGAACAGTGCCTGGAACTCCTGAAGCAAGATGTGAATAAAGTGATAATCCTGAGATTACATTTCCGGATTCATCAAGATACATATTTTTTTCGGACCCGCTGGGAGCTTTTTCACGAAAATCCAATGTAAATTTTTCTCCATCTACAACTGCCGTCATAAATCCGCCTCCTCCAATGTTTCCCGCAGCGGGATAAACCACAGCCAAAGCAAATCCGGTGGCTACTGCAGCATCTACGGCATTACCTCCTTTTTTCATTATGTCCACACCCGCTTCAGAAGCCAATCGATGGGCAGAAACAACCATACCATTTTTGGAAAATGGAATTTCAGCAAAAAGGAAGCAAGAAAAAGTTAGCCACAGGAAGAAAAATTTGTTAGAAAATTTGAATATCATAAGATGATTTTTTAAACCGATGGGGAAATAAGAAAATTTATCTATCGTCTTGAATATAGTTTTGACAGCAATCTCAAAAGCTCAAGATACAGCCAAATCAAGGTAACCAATAGACCAAAAGCGCCATACCATTCCATAAATTTTGGAGCGCCCTGTTCTGCTCCTTCTTCGATAAAATCAAAATCCAATACAAGATTCATTGCAGCAATACCCACCACAATGAGACTGAAAACGATACTCATATTGGAATTTCCATGAATTAAAGGAACGCTCATTCCAAAAAATCCAAATATGAAACTGGCAATGTAAACGAAAAAAACTCCGCCTGTTGCAGCAGCAATTCCTAATTTTAAATTCTCTGTTGGTTTTATGAGTCCGGAACGGTACGCCATCAGCAAAGCCCCAAGTGTTCCAAATGTGAGGAAAACTGCCTGATTAACAATTCCCGGGTACATTGCCTCAAATGACCGTGAAATTCCTCCGAGTGCCAATCCTTCCAGCAGGGCATAACCGGGAACGGAATAGGGAGCTAAATGTTTTTTAAAAACTGTGATGACTGCCAGAATCAATCCGCCAATAATTCCCACAAGCATTAGTCCTGCAGCCTTTGGATCACCTAAAGGAAGATTCCAAGTGTAAAGGGCAGTTGTCATGAGAAGGAGGAGAGATAATGCCGTTTTATGAACGGTTCCCATGATGGTCATGGTTTCAGAGGCTGTGGTAGTGAATTGCTTGAAAGTGGATGCGCTGAGAGCAGGGTTTCCTGACCGAAGACTTAGATGCTGGTTCATTTTAGTTTCCCTCTATTTTATTTGAATTTTTTCTTTTATTGCGTCGCAGGCTTTATCCATTGAAATTCTTGTTTGTTCCATGGAATCACGGTCCCTCAGAGTGACAGTCCCATTTTCTGTACTTTCATGGTCAACAGTGACCACGAATGGCGTTCCCGCTTCATCCTGCCTGCGATAACGGCGACCGATGGAACCGCCCTGATCAAAAAATGCGCTAAAATGCCCTCTCATTTCCCCTACAATTTTTTCAGCAATTTCCGGAAGCCCGTTTTTATTCACCAATGGAAAAACGGCGCAGGTTGTTGGTGCAATTTTCGGACTTAATTTCAATAGCACCCGTTTTTCACCCCGCACCTCCTCCTCAGTATATGCATCAACCAAACAGGTCAGAAACGTTCGGTCAACCCCCGCAGATGTTTCCACTACCGCAGGGATAAATCGGCTGTTTGTATTGGGATCGAAATAATTAAGTTTTTTCTTGCTGAATTCATTATGCTGATCCAAATCGAATGTTCCTCTATCAGCAATTCCTTCCAATTCCGACCAACCGAAGGGAAATTCATATTCCACATCATAACAGGCGGAAGAATAATGCGCCAGTTCATCTTCGCCATGCGGTCTGAGCCTTACTCGTTCTTTTGTAATTCCCAATTGGATGTACCAATTCAACCGTTCTTTATTCCAGTAGTCCAGCCAATCTGAGGATTCATCGGGATGTACGAAGAATTCCATTTCCATTTGTTCAAATTCACGGGTTCTGAACAGGAAGTTTCCCGTAGTGATTTCATTCCTAAACGCTTTGCCTGTCTGGGCGATACCGAAGGGAATTTTCTGTCTTGCAGTTGTTTGAACATTATTAAAATTTACGAAAATCCCTTGGGCAGTTTCAGGACGTAAGTAAGTGATATTTTTATCGTCTGCAATAGGACCAATTGAGGTTTTAAACATGAGATTGAATTGGCGGGGTTCTGTCCAGTCTTTATTCCCGCATTTTTCACAAGGTTTTTCAATATCAATATGATCTGCTCTGTATCTGCTTTTGCATTGTCTGCAATCAATCATGGGATCATGAAAATTGGACACATGTCCGCTTGCTTCCCACACCTTTGGATGCATCAAGATGGATGAATCCATTCCAACTATGTTGGATCGGGAAGTGACGATAGCCTGCCACCAGTCATCCTTGATTCGTTTTTTCATTTCCGTTCCCAATGGACCGTAATCCCAGGTGGATCCTAATCCACCGTAAATCTCAGAACTCTGGAATATAAATCCTCTTCGTTTGCACAAAGAGACGATATTTTCTATTGATTTCAGATCCATATTTGAATGTAAGTCTTTTTATTCATCCCATTCTCTGAGTTCCTTTTCGATCTCTTCATCAAAGGGAATTTCAGGAGAGAAGGTTTTTACAGGTTCAGGAATTGAAGCCGAGTGTTTCATGAAAACTATGAAAATGACCAATGCAATGACCGCAAGAATGGGAGGGGCAATCCAAACTGCAAGATTAAATCCTTTAGCTTTTGGTACAGACAGAATTCTTTCACTGTAAAGGGTTGTATAATAATTCAGGATATCATCCTTAGTTTTACCTTCTTTCACAAATTCCTCAATTTCCTGCTCCATTTGGCTGTGACCATGATCATATACAGTTCCACTCCAACAGCAGGGTGCCATGAGAGATTTTTTTAAGTCCTTTATTAAGTTTTCTTCTGCTGATTCAGCCGTTAAAGGTAAGACGAATAAAACCAAAAAGAGGATTCTCATTTTTTCTTTCGTCGTTTTTTTCGTTTTGGTGCTGCTCTTTTTTTGTTAATGAGTTCAACTGCATCTTCCAGAGAAAGTGATTCCTGAGTGAGAGAGTTGGGCAGGGAAGCATTGACTTTTCCGTCTGTAACGTAGGGACCGTAACGACCATCTTTTAAAATCAGACTTTCACCGGTTTCAGGATGGACTCCTAAGGTGGATAATTCGGTAGATATTTTATTACGAGCCGCCAAAACTTCAACTGCTTCATCAAGGGATACTGTTAACGGAGTCAGTGGAGATTTTAAAGGAGCGGTGCTTTTTCCACAGCGAAGGTATGGTCCGTATCTACCGTAATCGGATGTGACTGGTTCTCCTGTTTCCGGATGAGTACCCAGGGTTTTGGGTAATCCGATTAATTGGATTGCATAATCCAGATCTACATTTTCCGGATCTATTCCTTTAGGGATGGATTTCCGTTTCTTCGATTCTGATGTTTCTATGTAAGGACCGTATTGTCCTCTTTTCAGATTTAACATTTCTCCTGATTCCGGTTCTTTACCCAATTCAACAGATGCAGATTCCACGGTTGTATTTAATATTTCCTGTACTTTTTTTTCAGTCAAATCTCCCAGGGCACAATCATGAGGGATAGAACGGCGGGTCTCCCCTGCATCAATATAGGGTCCAAATCTTCCTAAACGGGCGATCTGGGATTCCCCATTTGATGAGGCAACAGTCATGGAACAGGCTTTTCTGATATCGATTATTTCCTCCAGCATTTTTTCCAATCCCATGATATTATCATCCCCAAAATAAAAATCGTTCATGAAGGGAACGAGATCTAATTCTCCCCTTGAAATCTGGTCTAATCGGTCTTCAAGGTTTGCAGTAAAATCTGTATTTACCAATGGTTCAAAGTGGTTTTCCAATAATTGTGTAACTGCCACAGCAACAAAAGAAGGGATCAATTTTTGTTTGACAAGATTTACATAATCCCGGTTTTGTATATTACCAATAATGGCAGCATAGGTAGAAGGTCTCCCTATTCCACGGGTGACCATTTCCTTAATTAAAGATGCTTCAGAATATCGGGGTGGTGGTTTTGTGGTATGGGATTCAATACTTAGTTTTTCACAGGTTAATTCTTCTCCTTTTTCCATGGCAGGAAGAATTTCATCGTCATTTTGTTTTTTTACTCGGGATTGGGTTTCTACATATGCCAAACGATATCCGGGGAATTGAATGACTTTTCCTGTTGCACGAAACACAGCTTTCTGATTTTGGATGAGTATAATAGTACGCAGAATTTTTGCCGGTTTCATCTGGGAAGCTAAAGTTCTCATGCGTATCATTCCATAAAGGTTTGCTGCATCTTTCCCCAGTGACTGTTCCACTTCCTCTGTCGGTTTAATCGCACTGCCTGCGGGACGGATTGCTTCATGAGCTTCCTGGGCATTCTTTACTTTTGATTTGTAAAACACCGGTTTTTCCGGGAGGTATTCTTCTCCAAATCTGGATTTGATCATTAATCTTGCGGATTGGAGTGCTTCGGTGGAAAGCTGAACAGAATCTGTTCTCATATAGGTAATAAATCCATTTTCGTATAATTTTTGAGCAATGGTCATGGTTTTCCGGGCGGAAAAACGGAGTTTCCTTCCTGCTGCCTGCTGAAGGGTGCTGGTTATAAATGGCGGTGGCGGATAAGACGTTTGTGGTTTTTCCTCTTTATCTGAAACTGTCCATGATCCGGAAGACAATTCTTTGATGAGTGCCTGAGCCTGAGATTCAGACAGCATCATCGCTTTTTTATTTTTCAATTTCCCTGTCGCAGGATCAAAATCTTTTCCTGCGGCAAGTTTCATATCCGATAGGGAAAATAAAACAGCGGAAAATGGCTCATCTTTTTTTGTGAGCATTTCAGCTTTTAGATCAAAATAAGTCACATCCCTGAATTCCATTCGTTGCCGTTCCCTGTCAACCAGGATTTTCACAGTTGCAGACTGAACTCTTCCTGCGGAAAGAGATTTTTTCAGATTGGAAAGTGTTTTTTGGATTGATTTCCTTAATAATTCAGAAATTTTATATCCCACTAGTCTGTCAATAATTCTGCGGGCTTTTTGTGCTTCGATAAGATCATAATCCAGTCCTCTGGGATGCTTCATCCCATCCTCGATACCGGAATGGGTGATTTCCGTAAATTGGACTCTCTCAACGCTGGCATTTTTAACTTCCTGTGATAAATGAAAGGCTATCGCTTCGCCTTCCCGATCCGGATCAGTAGCTAAATAAACTTTTGGCGCAGATTTTGCTTTTTGTTTTAAAGTTTTTATAAAATCTTTTTTGTCAGGGTGAACCACAAGCTTAGTAGCAAATTCATTGTTCACATCTACTGCTAATTCTTTTTCGGGTAAATCTTTAAAATGCCCCACACATGAAATGACGTCAAAATTATCCCCTAATATTTTGGAGATTGATTTAATTTTAGACGGCGACTCTACTATAAGTAATGATTTTTCTGACATGATGACGGCGAATTTAAATTATTAAATGGTGAATAAAATATGTTTTCATTTCATTTTTCAATGGAAGAAATTATTTCTGGAAAAATGTCTGGATAGATTCAATCTCGACAGTTTTTTGATCACCGGTATCCATTTCTTTAATAGTTACTTCATTTCTTATTAATTCTTCTTCACCTAAAATTACTGTGAATCGGGCACCCATTTTATTAGCTTCTCTCATTTGTGATTTCATGCTGCGGCGCAGGTAATCCATCTCCACTCGAAATCCGGATTGACGTAATTTGTTGGCAATAACCATTCCTGTTTTGATTGAATCCTGAAGCATGGTGACAATATAAATGTCGCAATCATTTTTTTCCGTTTTTAAAATATCTTTGTTCATGGCGATTAAAATTCGTTCAACCCCGGCAGCAAACCCAATCGCCGGTGTTGGTTTGCCACCTAATAACTCCACCAGATTATCATATCTTCCGCCACCGCAAAGAGCATCCTGTCCACCCAGTGCTTCGGATGTGATTTCAAATGTAGTCCTGCAATAATAATCCAGTCCCCTCACTAAATGGTTGTCCATGGAATAAGGTATATTCAATGCATCCAATAAACCTCTAACCTCATTGAATTGGATATTATCCTCATCTGAAAGATAGTCAGAAATGACCGGCGCATCCTTAAGAATGTCTATTTCATGGGGAATTTTTGTATCCAGAATTCGCATGGGGTTTGATTCGAGCCGCTTTTGACTTAATTCCGATAATTTGTTTTTAAGCGGATTTAGAAATTTAATTAAAGCGTCACAGAACCTTTTCCTGGATGTCCCAGAACCAATACTGTTTAGTTTTAATGTGAGTCCTGATAAACCGAGACTTTTGAGAAACAAATAAGCAGAGGAAACCACCTCTGCATCACATTCCGGATAAGGAGAACCAATGGCTTCAATTCCAAATTGATGAAATTGCCGCTGGCGACCTTTTTGGGGTTTTTCCCTGCGGAAAAGGGAATCAAAATAGTAAAGTTTTGTGAGGGATGATCCCCCTGCTAAATTGTGTTGAATATACGCACGAATTACCGGAGCTGTAAGTTCCGGCTTCAATGTAAGCGATTTTCCATTTCGGTCTTCCCATGTGTACATTTCTTTGGTGACAATATCCGTATCTTCGCCCACACTCCGTGCAAATAATTCTGTTTTTTCAAATGCAGGAGTCCTGATTTCACTGTATCCGAATGTCTGGATAAATTCCCGGAATGATGCTTCCAAATCCTGCCAATGTCTGGATTGATTCGGAAGAATATCTTTGGTTCCCTTAATTGATCGAATGGTCTTCTTTTTCACGATTTAGATTCCTGTTATTTCTTCAATAACATCCTGTGTTTTTTCCTTAAAATTTTCAGGTACAAACACAAAAACATTTGAACCTGCCAAATTGCCGGATATTATTCCAAAAGCAGAATTATGAAAATCAGCTTTTACATAATGTGGAATACTATTGTTATGTAAAGCTCCCCCAATCATTTCGGCATATATCCTGTTTGAAATCGGTCCTAATTTTACCCATGAAATTTCCGGTATTTGCTCATCATCTGGTAGATTAGAGACTAAACTCACACCGCATTTGGTACAAATTTCGATTTCATTTTGATATTCAGATTTACATTCCGGACATTTCATTTAAAATGCTCTGCGTCCATAAAGTCCGCTTTTTTGTTCAATTTTTAAATCTCTCAATGTGGGGGATTTTACGTTGATTTTTAAATAAACTCCCTGTCCAAAACCGGATGGAGTCCAATTTAGTGATAATTCCCAGCAATGTAAATCCCGATAGATCGAAAAACTGTGGCTTACCAGTTCCTTTCCAAGAACGTCAAATCGTGCCGAATATTTCACCTTCCAGTTTGGAGTTACCTGAATATCCGAGTTTGTATTGACCCAGAAGGTTTCTCTATGATTCAGGGGATTTGATTTATTCAGCGAATAACTGAGATTGAGAGAAGTGGACCAAAGATTTCCGGAATTAACGTTTGAGAAATTTGAAGGTATTAATCCTTTCCCTGTGGATGAAAGCTCAAGTTCATCCAGTTCCAGGGTGTCAGTTTCGGTTCCATCTTCATCCTGTTTTCTCCCATCCATGAACTTCCCTGAAAAACGAAACCCGGTGGAGATTCTTGCATTTATCAGGCGGGGTAATCTATTCAGTTTGTTGACCCGTTTGAACTGACTGTTCTGCTCTCTGATTTTATAAAAATCATGAGTCATAGAGAGATCAAGATTGAGTTTTTTTCCTAATTTTGTCCTTACTGAAGACCGAAGATTTGCCAGCTTCAGGGAATCAGCAACAAAATTGTAACTGGTGGACATTTTCCAACTGAACAGGTCAATTTTTTTCTCATCTTCTTCCTCGCCGACTTTTGCCTGAAATACATTGTTAAGTGAAAAACTCATCCTTTGAGATTTTGATTTAGATGTACTGCCAGCAGGTGTACCTTTAAAGCGATCGTGAAATAAAATGTGTCCGGAAGTATCCGGAATCTCCTGAAAATATTTAAAGTCATATCCAAAAAGAGGGTCTGAAAAATCAGGAGTGTAGGAGTAACCTATGGAGGGTGAGGCAACATGCCTGATTCCTTTTAATCCTGCGATTTTTACAGGGAACATCCCATATAGCTGGGTGCGTAAGCTTAGCCGAAAAGATCCTGTAGTCCGTGTTGCAAAACCCTGTTTTTCTATAGAAGTAAGTGAATTTGTTGATGGATTCAACTGTGCATCAAATGTTTTATTCACCCACACATGTTTCAAGGATATGCTGGGATTCATGGAAATATATTTGAATATTTTCTGTGGAGCGGTTAAACTGAAATTATGCGTAGCGACAGGATTTGATTCGGTTTTAATAATTCCATCACTTCCATCCATTTTCCACTGAAAGGAATATGTTGAATCTGTTTGCCAAAGAGTGTCAGACTCAAAATTTGTTCTCATTTTATTATTAAAATTGGATGAGTAAGTCCATGAAATATTATTATACCATCTTTTCAAGGTTGATTTTTCAGGGAATAGTTGACTTTGCCCGTGACGAAAGGACATGGATGGAAGAGTATTATTGGTAATGTTTATTTTTTGTCCTGCTTTGTAGGGTTTCTGATAAAAGACGGAATTTGAATCAATTTTATCATCAGCCATCAGGTCCCGGGTTGATGACAGATTCAAACTCAAAGAGTTCTTCCATTTTTTCCATTGTTTGCTGTAGGTAGCATTTGAAACTGCCTGCTGTTTCAATCGAACAGTTGGATCAAGGCCGGTATCTCTATTATACTCACCATTGCTGTAATAACTTGCCCTCACATTCAGTTTTTGATTATTTCGCATGATTTGATTGTGACTCCAATTCAGCACAATATCCGTTTTATTATCATCACCGATTTGAGTTATATCATTTTGGGATGATAATAAATAGCGGGTTTCTATTCCCAAACTTCCTCCGTAGCTGTAACGCTTTTTATACATATTTGATAGTTTGATTGTGAGTCCCTGTCGGTCGGCAAAATTTAAAAGTACTTTGCTGTCCCAAAAGGGATTTGGTGCCCAGTAATACCCTAATCCATCAATAAACTGTCCTCTCCTGGTGGTTTCTCCGTAAGTAGGCATGATCCATCCTGAATGTCTGTCGCCGTGCTGATGAGGGAAAATAGCGAAAGGAATTCCAAATATAGGAATACCTCCCACATAGAGTATCAATGGGCGGGCAACTACTTTATCTTCGCTGATCATTTTCATTTTATCGCTGGCAAAGTGGAAATGGGGGATCGGTAAATCGCAAGTAGTATAAATACTTTCCTGGATGTAATAGGTGTCGTCCCCTCGGTTTCTTATTTCATTACCATAATAAAAACCATCTTCCATTTTGGTTTCTCCCATAATGATCCGCCCCTTTTTATTTTCAAGATTATAAAGGATCTCATCTCCTTTCATGGGCTCTTTACCCTTTTCCTCTACAGTGGGTCTGATGGGAATTTCGGTTGTATCATTGGGAATGATTGGGAGTGCATTTAATATATTTGACTTCATGTTCAATTTCATATATCCGGCAGTCAAATTCATGTCTTGATGAATTATGGACGCATTTTTTTCCAAATGAGTCAGCTCTTCTTCTGTGAGATATTTTATTTTTTTGGCAGTATAATTGATAGGTGCTTCTGTTTTTTGATTGGTAGAATCCGGAGTGAACGTCCCCTGAGCTCCGCCTTCGATTAAAATATTTTCCATATCATTTTTATCAAACAGCATGGTGATTGTATCTCCGGAAGCTTCATTTACGCCCTTATAAATTGAATCCTCAAAAACATGATATAGTGATGTTGCCATCCCTTCCAATCGCAGTGAATCCAATTCACCATTTACGAAATATCCTTTTAAAGTTTTGCCTTGAAGGTCATTCACTGTTTCAACAGAATCTCTTTGAACCAGAGTATCCCTGACAGTTTGTCTCCATCCAAATTGTGGAGAGACCATATGAGCTTTGGCAGGAATGAATAGGGTTTCCAACTTTTCATTCTCATAATGCAGGGCGATTTCTGTTCCACTGAGATGGCGACCGCTATCTGTGATCTCCGGATTTATTTTTAAGACTGTTTTCCCCTCATCCCGATTGTACAATGCATATCCGCAGATTGCAATTCGTGTTCCTTCTTCTATAACGACGTTGCCTACCGCTTCATAAGACACTGCATCTGACCCAGGTTTTTTATGGTAATGAAGCGCATCGGCGAAAATTGTTTGTTTTTGTTGAATCAATGTGGCATTCCCATTGGCATAGCCGCTGTCCAATTCAGTTAAATAGATTACAGAATCAGCTGTGAGGTCGTAATCGTTATCCCATATATGTACATTATCGAAATTTTTTAATAAATCTTCTTGTGAGTAAAATAAAAGAGAGTCGCAGGTAAGTTTCAGATCTTTTTTAACAACGGTTGTATTTCCTGTCATGGTAGCAATTCCGGTAGTTTCATTAAAAAGGGCTTTTTGGCAGGATAACTCCATTTCGCCTTTTTTAAAAAGCACATCGCCCCTGAGTTCCTGAACGGAGCCCCCTTCCACCGGTTTATTTTCAAGAATATTGGCATGGATCAATCTCAATCTCTCATCTGAAAAAAGAAAGATCGGTAGCAGAAAAAGCAAAAAATTCCTGACAGAATTTAAACGGCAAACTTGCGAATTATTTGTTTTCAAATCGCTCAGGCCAGTAGTTTTTCAGACGTTTCAAAATGAAGGATTCATATCCTTGATTTGTAGGTTTGTAAAAATCCGGAATCACCCTATCAGGCAGATAATTTTCATTTACAAAATGTTCAGGGTATGAGTGAGGATATGTGTAGTCTTTTCCATGATCCATTTTTTTCATCAAATCTGTCGGGGCATTCCGCAGATGAATGGGTACGTCAGGTAAGGGATTTTCTTTTGCTTTTTTCTGGGCTTTTAATATGGATTTATAGGATGCATTTGATTTTTCAGTGCTGGCAAGATAGGTAGTGACTTGAGCCAGAATAATGGCAGCTTCCGGCATCCCTATCAGATGAACTGCCTGGAATCCGGACACCGCCAACGGTAATCCATTAGGATCGGCATTCCCAATATCCTCTGACGCGAGAATCACAAGTCTGCGGGCAATGAATTCCGGTTTTTCTCCACCTTCCAGCATAACAGCAAGCCAATATACGGACGCATCGGGATCACTCCCCCGCACTGATTTTATAAAAGCGCTGATTGTGTCGTAATGGTAATCTCCGGTTTTGTCATAAAGCTGAGATTGAGTCTGTAATGCTTCAGATAAAATTGATGTAGAAATTTCCCCTTCACCTTTTATCAATTTACAGGAAATATCAAGGGAATTTAACATCTTGCGGGCATCCCCGCCGGAAGCTTGAATCAAGGTGTTCCTATTTTTATCGGAAAGTGTTACTTTTCCGCTGTTTAAAAGAATATCATTTTCAAATGCATGAGATAGAATGGATTCCAGATTAATGTCACTTAACGGTTTTAAAACTAAGACTTTACACCGTGACAATAGAGGATTTATCACTTCAAATGATGGGTTTTCTGTTGTCGCTCCAAACATTACAAGTGTGCCGTCTTCCACTGCATGGAGAAGGGCATCCTGCTGTGATTTGCTGAATCGGTGAATTTCATCTATGAAGAGGATGGTTTGCATATTTACAGAGTTATTCGCGTCAGCTTTTTTAATGATTTGACGCAAATCTTTTACACCGCTGGAAACAGCCGAAAGTTCATGCAGATTTGCATCGGCATGACGGCTGATTAATCGGGCTAAAGTGGTTTTTCCTGTCCCCGGGGGTCCCCAGAAAATAAGGGAGAATAATTGCTTACCATCGCAGAGCATAGAGATGATCTTTTGTTTTCCTGTCAGATGTTCCTGTCCGATAAAATCTGATAATGACTGGGGACGTACTCTTTCTGCTAAAGGAGGTAAATGGGGGCTGAATAACGTTTCTTTCGGTTTCAAAACTGATGAAAATTTATTTTTGATTTAGTTGTAATAAAAGTAATGAAAATAAAAATATCTCAACTGATTATAAATTCGTTGTATAATTTAAGTAAGCCATAGTTCCAGAAAATGATTGAAGTACAACAACTGACAAAAGAATTTAACCTGAACAGGAAACAGAGAAAAGAATC
>CAZFKU010000022.1:0-20842 GCA_964518835.1 uncultured bacterium | reverse complement strand
ACAAAATTAGGATCATGAACGGTGGTTCCCCGTGGGCATTCAATATTCTGGTATCCGTCAGGACTTGCCCAGTTATCCGGGTTGGAATAGGAATCAACCGTGTCCGGTTGAAATCCATCCAGGCTGTCACTCCACACAACAGTATAATCTCTTTCAATTCCCATGTCATACGATGTAACGGAATAGGTGTACTGCATTCCGTCATGGACGTCCTCATCAACAAATTTATAATGATACAAAATAGTCTCCCCATTTTCATCAATCACCTCTTTTGGAGTCTCTAACCTGATTGCGTCAAACCCGGTGTTGTCTCCCAATGTTAACCACGGGGTATGAGGATCAGACCCGGAAATTCCATGCCCTCTAATTATACCATCTACGCAGTTACCATCTGCATCCTCCCCGAAAACGCAAAACAAACTGTCAACCTCTGCTGATAAATCAAATTGAGCTGGTGATCCATCAGACTGTTCCATTGGTCTCCAGCCCACATGAACACCATTATCATCAAATATCATAAAATCAGAACCACCCCAGGTTTTACCACCATCATAACTTTTATAAATTTTATATCCTTCAAAGTCGGAGTAGCGTGTTACTACATCTACTGACTTTTCCGATTCATCTGTCCAATAAAGTGACACTTTTCCCTTATCGACCTCAGTATATACCTGTGGTCTGGTGGGCGGAGTAAAACCCTGATAATGGGCATTATACATAACCTGGGCAAACCGGGCATTGTTTTTCAAATCTTCTTCATCTTCACCAAAAATAATGCAGAATGAAAAAGGAACCGTCTGTCCTACAGGAAAGTCAAATGGTCCGCAACTGGTAACAAGGACACAGTCCAAACCATCATCAAAAATATCTTCTTTCTCCAATCCTTCAAGAGAATCAAAGTGTGGATTTAAAGGATTTGTGGATGGATCTTCAGGAAGGTCTGGATTAGGAAGGTGGAAAAACCATGTTTTTTCATCATCGGATAAATTGGTAGTATCACCTGAGATAACCTTTAAGAGTATTTCTTCCCTGTTTCGTGCCTGTGGGCGTCCCGGCGACCCTGCACAGCAGTTGGTATTACTTTCCCGGGTCACAACTCCCGGACGATTATACCAGTCAAACCAATGCCAGTCCGTCATTTTCAAGGGCTCCCCTGGGTAAATATCCGTAAAACCATCATTATCCAAATCTACAGGGTCTGTGGCTATGGGTGAATCAAGCATTTGCGTTGCAACAATACCAAAATCGTTACCTTTTTTTGTACCGTCCTCCATAGCATAACCAGCTGCAATATTGCTGATTCCATCATAATCACCGATCATTGCCATGCTTACGATCATGGAGTCATCCTTCACAGAAAATCTCTCCCAATGATACTTCATATAATCATCTGCATTTGTATGCACACCAAAATTACCACTGGCATCTGCAGTAACAACATCTGCATCCATATAAAATCCTAAGAAAATACCCTTGTAATTAAACCCTTTTCCATGATTTAATTTTGTTCCGTCCGGCATGATCATTCCATGGTGAAACACTCCATCCTCATCCACCCAATCCCCGCTTTCATTTCGCACACGAACGGTTACGAACATGATATCTTCCGCATATGCTACACCATATGTATGGGCTTCAGACATGACCCGTAAACCCATGGGGTAGCCTGCCTGTTCATATTCATTATTGGTGTCCACACGGTTACTGCGGTGTGCCCAGCGGTCATCAAATTCCATGTACACATCATTATCAGAAATGAATCGTCCGGGAACTTCCTTCCAGCAGTCAGGATCTTTTCTGGTACCTGAACATCCCACTATTCCATTCACCGCCCATGAATCAGGGTCATCACCATAATATTCGTCTCCCCACCATCCGGGCCAGAATGGTTCCAGCTCTCCTGTTTCCTCATTCATTTTTTTGGGCCAAGTAGCTGAATACAAACTGTGGGCAAGCAGGGGATAAGAATCATTGGGATCAGAAAACGGAGTATCTGCAAATATATCTCCGGAAGTTACTTCCAGATCATGGGAATTTACTCTTGCCATAGTGGATGCATGCCATTCCGTATCCGTTGAATTGGAGGAGCGGGTAAACCAAGATTCTGTTACATTGGCACCGTAATACTCATACACATCATCGGAAGACCATTCTTCCTTATCAGGTCCGTAATCATAGATGTCAAAATCATCGGTTCGTTCTTTTAGTTTTGGCCTCAAACCCCAGGGGTAAACGAGACCAATGCGGGCTTTTGACCTGTTTGGATTTGTTTCATTATAACCTGATTGATTTATACTTATAAATAATTCCTGGGAATCATCCGACAACCCCCATTGATATTTTCCATCAATAAAAATTTTATCTATTTTTTTTGAAATGCTGTCGGGACGATAAATCCCACAATCCCTTTCACCATCTGCATTCCCGCAATCATTCTCCATTTCAAAAATGATACCAACAAAATTTGTATCACCGTCAGAGTACCACGCTTCATAAGCTTCATGGGAACACCATACATCGAGGGAGTCTCCCGTATCCGCATCCTCAGCTTCTTCGCATTTAGACCATGTATAATTAGAACTGAGAGAATGCCCCGGGACACCTGCTAAAAATGATACACTTGGAAGATTTGTATATTCTCCCCAGAGTCCTGCAGGATGAAAATCCCAATTAATATAATTTCCGTAATTTGACACTGCATTTTTAATTTTTCCCTGCAAAAGATATCCTTTTGCACGGTCATTCAGGGGATTTGTAGGGTAAGGATAATCTCCGATTTTTCCCAATGGGTCTGCTCGGTTATAAACTGGTTCCAAATCTGAGTCCAGGATAATTTCTGATGGATCTATTCCAAAAAGAACCATGGGAAAAATGAATAATAAAATCCCCCGTTTTAGAACATTTACTTTTGGTGGTCTCACTTTTTACCTAAAATTTACCTTGATATTAAAATTGATCTCCCGAGGAGATGAATTCACCCAGGGATTATCATAATAGGAAGCTGATTTATCATGTTTTGCATCTGCTAATCCAACCCAATCTGTATAATAGGTTCCCGGATCATCCGGCTTTCCTGTTAAAGGATAAACATAAAATGCATTTTTTATATTCAACAGATTATAGGTACTCAGACCCATGGACACTTTAAAATCTTTAAATTTAAATGCTTTTGATAAAGATAAATTTAACATCCGTGTGCTGGGTGATCGTTTAGTGTTTCTGTTCTTAACATCCGATACAGGATCTCTACCGTTGAAGATCATTGGAGTATAAGGATAACCGGACTGGTACATACCCGTTAGTCCCAGGTTTATCCCGTATGGTAAATATGTATAAAATGACATGGTCAGATCATGGGGTCTGTCATAAGGCATGAGGAATTCCTGAGAAGCTGCATCTACCCAGACCCCCTCCACTGATGCCCAGTCATATTCACTGTTTCCCTTAGCGATAGAATACGTATACTGAACCAGTGAATTTACAAATTTTCCTCTCCGTTCAAGTGTAAAGTCAATTCCCTTGGCACTGCCGTAATCTCCATTTGAAAAAACCCGATAAGAATATACACCACTCCGATAAAATTTGGAAGTTGCCCATTGATCCATATCCTTTACCCATGCTGCTACGGTGTATGCCCAATGTCTCCCCACCTGAATATTGAATGCCGCTGAATAGGTTTGACTTCTGGATGCATTCATGGTTGCATTACCGATCAAGCCTTCTCCCTCTTCAAACAACTGGGCAGGATCTTCCAACCTATTGGTCTGCAGGAATACATTTTGATAGATGGGGGTCTGATAATACAATCCGTAATTAAATGTGAATGTGGCTCTGTCTGTGATGACATGGCTGAATCCTAACCGGGGACTGATCTTGTAGAACCATTTAGATTGTTGGAAGATTACAGGCGGATCTGCACCAAAGGATTGCTCAACCTGGGTGGAAGCTTCTTCTCCATCGTCCCAAATTCCATTTTCATTTTCATCATCAAAATACCATGGAATTCCCGGTGTGTATTCTCCGCTGGTATCCGCCCATATCTCCGTATTGTAATTCACAGCATCCACCCTGACTCCTGCATTGATCACCATCCAGGGAACTTCAAACGTATTTTGAATATAAGCGGAAAATTCAGTAGGCTCACGGAAATTATCCCATTGTCCGTTTCCGTTGGAATCACGATATTCCTCTCCTGTATCCCAGACTCCGTTGTTCTCCCCAAAGTCTGGTTCCTCATATTCTGCATCTGTGGGGAGTAATCCGTCAGGTCCGGAATCTATCCAATATTCCGCAAATGTCTGTGAAAAAGCTGCTTCTCCTTCCCAAGGGTTTTTAACTTCATAAAAATCAAGTTTGTGAGATTTATAATCCACACCGGTTCTTAATTTCCAGCGGTCTGTGATTTGGGATGTTACATCAAACCGTATCTCATCTGTAACGGCATTCGAGGTGGCATAAAAACGATCGTGTCCACCAAATACTCTTCCTTCCTCCCATGCATATCCATCAAAAGTGGGCATATAGTAAAATGGGTCAGTTGGGTCCCAGGGTTCTCCATTTTCCTGAACACCAAAATATCGTGGTCCTCTTCCGCCAAATCGATTTTCTTCGGACCAAGGATCCTGATCATAACGAAGATCTATATGACGATAGTCAGCAAAGGGTTCATAACTTTGGTACATTTCCGGCTCCAGCCAGTAGGTTCCATCTCTCTCAAATAATTCCTGCACCAATTCCGGTCCGTCCCATTGCCCATCCGTATATTGGGAACCGGACTTTTCAACCCATACTTCTCCAACATCCCAAATTCCATTTCCGTTCTGGTCTGTGAACTCCTCAGCTGATTCCCAATTATACAAACCGGGAGTGGCTCCAAAATACCAACCGCTTCTATCATCCCGTTTCGTATAATAAAGAGTGTCCGCATTTTCAGAGATGGTGTAGGGAACAACAAATTGATTATTGTGGTCAGACATTTCCCTGTTGGGACCTGCTGGATGGCGCCATTCAAACCAATCCGGGTAGCCATCACTGTCACTGTCCTGCCAACGCACTCCCTGAAACTGGTTTTGAACAAATTGAGACACACGCAACGTATAAAAAGTTTTACTGGTGAGAGAATGATTCATTTCTGCGGAATAACGGTAGGTATCCCGAAAGAGTTCATTTTGACCATCATTCCAATAAAGATAGCGGGTATTAAATCCTTTTCTGTGAGCGGCAACCTGCCAATAGGATGCATAAAACCGTAAACGATTGGAAAATTTATAGGTAAGTTTCCCAAACACGTCCCAGGTTTTTTCTTTCCCAAATCCCCGCCACCCGGCTTCCGTATCCCAGGGTTGAACCAATCTTTCCCTGTTTGCTTCATTAAACGGATCGTTAGGGTCATCCACATATACATTGTCATCAAATTGATATACCCGGAAATTTTCATAAGTCGTATATTGACCGGAGAACCAATAAAAAAATTTATTCAAAAATCCCGGGAGTTGCCCTCCAAATCCTAGATTGTAATCATTGTAACCCCTCATTTCGTCATATTCATTTCCCAAGGAAGCACCTACTAAACTGGTGGCATATTTAAATCCGTAGGAGAATTTTTTCTTTCCGGAATTCGTATGCATATTGGAGACAGCTGACATGGCATCACCATATTCTGCATTAAACCCGCCGGGTTGCCAATCAAATTCCTTAATCGCAAAAAGATTCAGTCTTGTTCCTGTTCCAATTCCGCCATAAATAGGATTGCGGATATACATCCCGTCAATCATGTAGGCAATTTCCCCGGATCGTCCTCCCCGAACATGGATTTCCTGAAGCCCCCTTTCCTCATGATCCTTGATGGCACCCTGCTGTTGACCGACGATCTGAACCACTCCGGATTGAAGGGAATATAGTTCAGTGATATCACGAATGGGTAACGCTTCTACAGCTTCTTTATCAATAGTTATTTTTTTCGAAGTGGTTCCCTTTTCAACTAAAGGTCGTTCACCGATTACTTCCACTTCTTCTCCTTCCACCGCCGCAACCGGAAGGGTAAAATTGAGCCAAACGGTTTGGTCCATCATCACTTTAACATCTTTGCGGGTTTCTTTCCGGTAACCCATCATTGTTACTGAGATATCGTAACTCCCCACTGCTATATTTAGAATGATGTAATTCCCGTCAAAATCTGCGATAGCCCCCTGTGCTAATTCAGGAATATAAACCTGTGCACCAGGAAGCGGGTTTTGATCCACATCGGTGATCCTTCCTCTGACAGTGCCGTCCGTTCCAGCAAAAATGATTTGCATCATGAACAATAATAAAAAATGAATTTTGAGATTTTGTCTTTTCATTTGAAGCTCAAATTAATTCTCCGGTGGAAACTGAACACGATGAAGTCCGGACGTACGATGAATCAGATAAGGATCGTTATTCAACTCTTCCACATCATCCAATGAATTTAGACTGACGGAGCGAACCGGGTTCAGCAGTTTTGAGAGAAGTCCGGAATCACCTGTTTCTGATGAATGATGACCCATTTCCCAGCGGGAATAACCTGCCCAGATCTCATCATTTGAATCGAACCAGATAGATTCTCCCCAGCGGACTTTTAACTCGGATTTAACAATTCCATAATTTTTCACCAGCCAGGTTGTGTTTTCTTCTTCCCATTCCACACCGCTTCCAACCATAGTCATATTGACACTACGGATAATCTTGAAACATTCGTTAAATGTTGTGTCAGCAGCGGGACATTCATCAATGGTCGTCACCATATCAGGCAATTCGGTATAACATTGAATCGTACCGGTATTATCTTCAAATCCCCGTACATTTTTTGCAGGAACTGTTACGCTGTCTGAAAAAACCTGCTGAGATTTACGGACAAAATATATTCCCACAGATGTGGTGTCATAATATTCCTCATTGACAATTTCACCATCACGAATCAAACCGTTAGAGGTATGATATAAAATTTCATCCATGGCATTTTGGGTATACCAGAATCCGTCATCGTAACTTTGTGTTGAAAAGCTTACCGAATTGCTCATAAAATCATAGGTGAAGCCATGATACCCATAAGGTTTAAAATAACTGGGATGTACCAATTTAAAGATATTTTCATCCACTTTAAATATATGGTAATCATAAAAACGGACATCACCAAAAGAAGGGTCTGATTCAATCCATTCCGTCTTGGTAACGTAATAATCTACACCTCCTCCATCTTCAACAACCTGTTCGATGATTTTATTATTATATTGAGTTACCAAAGAATCCAGATTATCCACCCAGACAGTTTTAAAGTCAGTTCTGTCTGTTTCACGAATGATATCATAATATTTTATTCCCCAGCGGGTAGTGAGAGAATCATTCGGATAAACAGTGGTCATGGGAATTGGATTTACCGGATCAGACCAATCCACTAAAAGAGTTTTAGGAGCTAAATCAAAAATAAATAATTCTTCCGGATCCCCAACTCCGTTTCCATTTTCATCTGTAAATTGCTCCGGTTGATCAAATAATCGGTTTCCTAAATCCGTAACCGTTTCCCCTTCGTCCCACATTTCATTATTATTTTCATCCATAAATCCTTCTGCATCATCCCATAACTCATTGCAATTTCTATCCTCAAAAGGTTCAATCAAATCATAGACACCATTGTTATTATGGTCAACATAGACTTCAGCCGGATCCCATACATCATTTCCCCTGTCGCAGAAACCGGCTCCCGTTGATTCATTTGTGAGGATAAAAGTTTCTCCTGAACCACAATCCCCGGAAGAAGATGCAATAGTTTCTGCTTCACTATCGTATAGCCCGTTGTCATTGCAATCTGTATTTATCCTGAAAATAAGTGAATCTCCGCTGATCCTTCGCCATGAAGGAAAATAAAATTCTTTAGAAATAGGCACCAAATCTGACGAGTATTCATTTTCGGTTTGTTCCCATTCGGAACGATCCACAAACACAAATCCTTCTTCCGGTAAGTCAGCAATAACAGATGTGTATGATACAATGTCCAATGTATCCTGAAATCTGATTGTATCGCTTTGAAATAACCAATCGGAATTCACCGGTTTATATCTCTGTAAATCCGGTTCCGCATCAAATTCCCATTCCAGTTTGTCCACATTTTTATATTGAATGGAAAAAAGTGCAACTGAGTCCTCAATTACCTTCCCTTCCTCATTGAATGATATTTCCAGACCGCTTTCACACAGAGAAACAGGGCAATTTTCTGGATCGAGGTCTGATCTTTCCGTCAGCCATACAGGGGAATCAGGTGTGATTTTCATATATGCAGATGTATCCAGATCATTTGGAGTATCTGAAACCACCAATTGAGGATAGGTTTTAAACGTAAGCTGGGTGGGTTCTTTATTAAACAGGGCTAAATAGTCTTCGTATTTAAATCCAAATGATGCATTGTCAAACCGGTAGAATTGGACCACTACCTCATCTTCCAAACTATAAAAATAATTCTGGATATGCCCCGTCAATCCATTCCCAACCGAAGCATTATCTAATGTATTTATCAGTTCAAAAGATTCAATCTCTTCAGCCTCTTCTTGCTCACAACCCATGATCATAAAGCCAAAAAGTATGAGTATCAGCAAAAGAAAAATTCGGTTTTTTATCACGTTTAAATAAATGATTAGCTAAAAACTATAATTTGGATACAAATATGAAAGCGAAATTTAATCGAAAATCACTATTAAACAAGGCATAGTTAATTTACCGGATATTTTGAATGGGAACTTGTCATCTGGAAGACAATATTTTATCAATAATTCCATATTTTTTTGCTTCGTCCGGACTCATAAAATTATTTCGATCCGTATCTTTTTCAATCCGCTTTATAGTTTGTCCTGTGGCTTTACTCAAAATTTTATTTATTGATTTTCTGAGTCTCACAATTTCATCTGCCTGAATTTTAATATCGCTTGCTTGTCCCTCTGCACCCCCTAAGGGCTGATGGATCATAATCCGGGCATGGGGCAGTGCCGACCGTTTTCCTTTAGCTCCCCCTGCTAATAACAATGCTCCCATGCTGGATGCCTGTCCCATACAAATTGTAGCTACTTCAGGTTTAATATATTGAATGGTGTCATAAATTCCCATTCCCGCTGTGACGAACCCACCGGGAGAGTTGATGTAAAGAAAAATGTCCTTCTCCTGATTTTCCGCTTCAAGAAATAGGAGTTGAGCAATGATGAGAGATGCCACATTATCATCAATTCCACTTCCCAGAAAAACGATACGTTCTTTAAGAAGCCGGGAATAGATATCATAAGCTCTTTCCGTCCGTCCTGCTTGTTCAACTACTATAGGGACCAATTGAGAAATTTCTTCAGTGCTCATGGGTATGCTCCATTTCTTTTTTACGAAGATCCTCTGTTTTAATTGTTTCAATTTTAACCTTCGTATATTGTTCGAGAAAATCAGTTATCTTTCTATCCATCAATTCATCTGACAACCGTTTTTTATTACTGGGTTTGCGGTAATATTTTGAAATTTCACCGGCTTTATCTTGATTCATTTCCACTCTCTCTCTGATCTCCTCTTCAACTTCATCAACAGAAACAGAGATGTTTTGATCTTTCACCAGTGCTTTCCTAATAAGATAAAATTTGAGATTTCGAATTGCAGAAGGGCGAAACATGTCCCGCAGTTTTTCTTCATCCTTCACTTTTTCCCCGGATTGTTTCACATCTTCGATGAGGTTGTCCAGATAGGCTTCTGCCATGGATTCAGGATATTCAGGATTGACATACTGAATATAGGCATCTATGACATGCTGTTTGAACTCTTCTTTTGCTCTGGTCTCATAACGGGTTTCAATCGCTGTTCGAATTTTTTCTTTCCAACCATCCACATCCGATACTTCCGGATCAATATGGGAAACAAATTCATCATTTATTTCCGGGAGTATATGCCGCTCCACATTGATTGCATCCACATTATAGTGGGTCACATTTTCACCGGAATTCAGGGTGATTTTTCTGTTATCTCCCGGTTTAACACCCTTTAATGCTGTGTGAGTTTCGTCCGACAAATGAGAATCACCCACTTTCAAATATTGTTTTTCTATTTTCCGCCCGATCAATGGATTTCCCGAAAAATCAGTTTCCTGAAGATTACAAAGGATAAAGTCTCCGGTGTCAGCTCCGGATTCAACTGTTTCCACTTTTGTATGTGATCGGCGGAATTCTTCAATGGTCAGTTTTACATCCTCCTCATCTATTTCATAGACTGGTTTTAAAACCTTCAATTTGTTTCTTTTCAATTTAGGAAGGGTTATTTCAGGTTCAACATCAAAGGTTATTTTAAAGGTGAATGTTTGTCCGTATTTGAATTCCACATCGGATACTTCTCCCTTATTTATGGGTTCAAGCTCTTCACTTTTCAACGCTTTCTGATAATAAGATTGAATGTTGAATTCTAAAAATTCTGCTTCTATCAACGGTTGATATTGATTTATCAAAACCTGTTTGGGTACTTTTCCCGGACGAAACCCCGGCAGTTTTATTTTTCTCCTCAGATTCTTGAATGATTTTTCATAATCCGGGGCACATTCTTCCCAGGGAATGGACAAAAGCATATCCCGCCTGAAAGCCCCATTTTGGTTTATTTGAATTTCCACTGTTTTTGATTAAATAGAAGGTGTCAATTTAAAAATATCACATCTTCCTATTTTGATTTATTTATGGATGACCTTCATTTTTGATAATGATTAAAAGGTAAATTTATCCATCTATTGCCTTAAGAAACCAAGAATTCCTTTATAAAAAGTGAAATACAAAAAATATAGCACTGCTGAATTCAGTGATTCGTATGATGCTGTTATTATCGGTTCAGGAATGAGTGGATTATGCTGTGGTGCCTTACTTTCTCAAAAAGGGAACAAATGTCTTCTTCTGGAAAAACACTTTAAACCGGGAGGATATACTCACACTTTCAAACGGAATAAATATGAATGGGATGTTGGGATTCATTATGTTGGAGATGTCCATAATAAAAATAATGCATCCAGAAAACTGTTTGATTATATTTCCCAGGGACGGTTGGAGTGGCATAAAATGGATGATAACTACGATACTATTGTTTTCCCGGACAGGGAATATAAATTTGTGTCTCCCAAAGAACAGTTTATTGAAAATCTTGTGGCGTGGTTTCCCGGAGAAGATCATGCTGCGTACCGCTACATTTCCCTGTTAGATGAGGTGACCAGAAAAAGCATTCCCTATTATAAAAACAAAGTTCTCCCTTCCTTCTTATCCGCAATTCTCTCGCCTTTTCAGACCAGACCTTATTACGGATTATCCGACCAAACCACTCATAATGTGATATCCAATCTTTCACAAGATAAAAAATTATTAGGTGTATTGACAGGACAATGGGGAGATTATGGCTTACCTCCAAAACAAAGCAGTTTTGTCATGCATGCAGGAGTGGCCAAACATTACCTGGACGGAGGAAATTATCCCATCGGCGGTTCGGGAAAAATTGCAGAATCTATTTTACCTGTTATAAGAAATTCCGGAGGGGAGGTTTGTGTAAGTTCAGGTGTTAAGGAGATTATCATTCACAAAAATCGAGCTGTAGGAGTAAAACTTGAATCAGGTGAAGAAATCTATTCTTCCCTGATTGTCAGCAGTGCCGGTGTAATGAACACCTTCGGTAAAATGATACCTTCGAATCATTTGCAGGATTTTAAATCAAAATTGTCTGCCGTGACTAAAACTCACGGTCATTTATGTATGTACATTGGGATGAAAGGCTCACCTGAGGAAATGGGTCTAACTACAACAAATTATTGGATTTATCCTTCCTATGACCATGACAAGAATGTGAAGGAATTTTTACAGGGTCAATCGAATCCATTTCCGGTTTTATATCTTTCATTTCCCTCAATCAAGGATCCGGAAAAATTAAAATCCTCCCCGGACAGAACCACAATGGAAGCTATCACTCTTGCCCCCTTTTCATGGTTTGAAAAATGGAAAGACCAACCCTGGAAAAACAGGGGAGCAGATTATGAGTCTTTGAAGGAAGAAATTTGCCAAAGAATGTTTGACCAAATTTACAGTACACTACCCCGTTTAAAAGGTAAAATTGATTTCTACGAACTTTCCACTCCACTTTCCACAAGAGCCATGATGAACTATGAGAAAGGGGAATTGTACGGATTGGAACACACTCCTTCCCGGTTTCGTCAACGTTGGTTGAGACCTCAGACTCCCATAAAAGGGCTATTCCTTACTGGTCAGGATATTACCACTGTTGGATTGACTGGAGCTTTATTTGCAGGACTCCTTACCTGCTCTGCAATATTTAAAAAAAATCTTTATAAGGAAATTATTAAATCCTGAATTTTTATTAATTACTCTTTAAATCTCCACTGTTAAAGTGATTAAATTTATTTAATTTTGATTTCCTGAGGTAATAAAACCTTTCGAAATTCATAGGAACTGATGATTACCAAAACTCCCACAGCAGCACCCAAAAAATGAATCATTGAAAATACCATTCCCGATAGTATAGAATAATTTTCCACCAGATATCCTGCTATAAGGGAACTTAAAATAACAAAAACACGGGTGTACATTCCGAAAAGAGTTTGGACTCGTCCCATAATCTTATTTGATACCAGTTCCATCATGACAGTTCGAACTGTTATTCGTGCAGAATTATTGGATAATCCCATAATCAAATATGCAAAAGAAGCCACCCATAATGATGGAGAGACCGGTGCTAAAATGCACATTAAACCTGCAAGAATAAAACAGGTTAAAAGAAAATATTGTTTTTTCATTTTTGAAAGTACATATCCGGACGTAAGGGTTGACATGAGTGCTCCCACACCATAAAAACCGTCCATCACTCCATATCCCCAGGAACCTGCATTAAAAATCAATTTTGAAATGGAAATGGTTAATACCGTTAGTGAACCCCAAATAGCAACATCAGCTAATATTGAAGTCAAACCAAAAACTAATAACCCTTTCTCATTTTTTAAAAATCTGAATCCCTTGGAAATTGCTTCTATGATTTTTTCAGATTCATGATGATTTCTTTTGTAAATAAATGGTGCTCCTGCAATAAATAAAGATGATATAAAATATGTACAAATATTTATAGTAAGTGCAAACTCCACACCAAAAGAATGAACCACCAATCCCCCTAATCCTGCTCCAAGGATTGATCCGGTCTGATAACTCGCTGAGAGAAGAGCATTGGCATTAAAATACTCATCATCACTCACTATTTCCTGAACAAAAGCCGTGGCTGTGGGCCAAAAAAGCGAATTCCCAATTCCCATTAAGAATACAGTTAAGAATAAATAGATCATAGAAAATTCTACCTTGGTTAATAGCAAAACGAATACGCCAAGTATGACCATTCTAAAAATATCTAAAATGACCAATAACCATTTTCTATTCACTTTGTCGATGATTACACCTGTAAATAAGGAAATTAATAGTCCGGGCAGTGTTGCTGCAGCCATGATCTGGCCCAAAATGATTTCTGAACCTGTTTCCTCAAGTACTAACCAACTGAAACCAATGAGATTGAATCCAAATCCTATTAGGGAAATTGTATTCCCGATAAAAAATAGAAGAAAAGTTGGTTGTTTTAAAAGAGTGACCATGAATAAATATTAAATGCTGTTTACAAAAGAAAAATTTCTCAGATTCCCAATCTATTGGGAAATGGTAAATTGGATTGAGGATTTTACTTTTTCATCAGATCCTTTAGGTTTTTGCTTTCCTGATCATTAAAATATATTTTTATAAGTTGATTTAATTCTCTTTTTAATAGATCGAGGTGAGGTACATCTGAATTTTGTTTACACTTCATTGCATGAAATATAATTTTTTGACATGTTGTGGTCAGGGATACATATTTTTTATATCCGGTTTCTCCCTTTTCTTTCGGCTTGATTCTTTGAGCTAAAAAATAATTCAACATGATGTCCTGTATGTGATTCGAGTGTTCTTCTTTTGTGTTAATCCATCGTACAAGTTGATTCATTTTTTGGGGTGACGAATTTCCCTCAGATAATTCATTTATTTTCCGTATTGATTTTCGGATGGTCTGAATATCCTCATTGATTCTTACAATCCTTGCTTCATCATCATAAATTCCGCAAGGAACTTGACAATGAGCTGAAAGATTACTGCTGATGATTGTGAACAAAATAATTGATATAAAGTTTTTCATGTTTTCTCCTGATAATTGTTATTTTTTCTAAAATCCGTTACAGAACTCACAATTTATTAAACCGTTAAAATGGTTTTCAATCTTTTCACTCCTGTTAACCCAAGAATAATTCGTGAGTTGCAATAATTCGTTTTGTATAATTACCATTTCAATGGTTTATTTAGGTTAATATCTCAACGACAAACAACTCAATCCACCATCCAATTTCCGGAATTCTGAAACATTTAAAGTCCTGACAGAAAACCCTGCAAGTTCCACTTTTTCTTTAGTTTTTGGGAATCCTTCCGGCAGAATTACACTCCCATTTACTGAAATAGAATTAGCTGCATATCCTTCTCCTGATGCAGTTGTAATTTTGGTAAATCCTTCAAAGTAATTAATATTTAATGCTTCCGAATCAATTAACATATAATTGTTCCCCAGATAGGACACAGCAGATTTTAAATGTAATCCTTTTTTCACGGGAATGGTAGAACCTGTCATTCCATATTTTTTTACAATTTCAATAAATTGATCTGCTCCAGCTTGGTTAGTTCGTTCAGAAATTCCAATATAAAAATGATCTTTCACCTCCAAAATATCTCCGCCATCAAGGGTATCGGGATTTTTAATCTTTATTAAATTACTAAATTTTTCTTCCAGAATTTTTTCGATAGCTTTAATCTCTCCTTTCCTCGATTCAGCACCGGGATTGGTAAGGACAGAAAATTCTGGAGTTAATACTGCAGTATCTTCAACAAAAGTTGAGTCAGGATAATTTTCGTCAGGTAGAAGTTCATTTACCTCCAACTCCAATTCTTTTAGTAGATTAATATAGTTTTTATGTTGATTGAGTGCTGTCTGATAATTTGGTTCACCTAAATTTGCAGTTGTATGGCCATGAACCATATTTTTACAAGGAGTACAGACTATTGCAAAAGAGTGGTTCATTTACATAATATTTTTGAAAAAATAACACTCCTCCTTTATCAAAGGATTAACGATTATTTTCAATCATTGTTTTGATAAATCTACTAATTTCATATTCGCTTCTCTCGCCAATTTTTCAATCCGATCATCTCTATAAAATTCTCCAAAATAAATTGCAGAAATACCTGCATTAGCTATCATTTTAAAGCAATCGTAACAGGGGGAAGCTGTCACATAAATTTCTGAATCACCAATACGGACACCGTTTCGGGCTGCCTGTACAACAGCATTCGCTTCGGCATGAATGGTCCTAACACAATGACCATTTTCCATTTCATGTCCTATTTCATCACAATGAGACATTCCTCTAACACTTCCGTTGTAACCGGTAGATAAAATGGTTTTCCCCCGAACGATGACAGCACCTACATGCTTTCGATCGCATGTAGATCTTGTTGCAACCTCACGGGCAATATTCATAAAATAAGTTTCCCAGGAAACTCGTTCTGTCATACGAGATTTTTTTTCACAGATTTAGTTTTTTTATTCAGTCTCAAATCAGAATCTTCGTTTAATAATTTTATGGTATTTGTTAATGATCGGATAAACTTTTCAATATCTTCAACCGTATTATAAATAGCAAAACTTATCCTGGCTGTAGCAGATACTCCAAAATGTTTCATAAGTGGTTGAGCACAATGATGACCCACACGAAATGCAATTTTGTCTTCATTCATAAAAGTAGCTAAATCTTGAGGATGAATACCATTTATATTGAAACTGATTACAGTATCCAAAGGATTCCCAGTATGATACAGTATGATTCCCGGGATTTTATTCATCGATTTCAATGCAATGTCTGTTAAATGAGTCAAATGATCATTAATCACAGTTAATCCTATGTTTCCAAGAAATTCCACTGCTGAACCCAACCCCACCACCTGGGCAATATTGGGAGTTCCAGCTTCAAATTTCCAGGGAGGTGAGTTCCAGGTTGTTTCATTTATCGTAACTTTATCAATCATTTCTCCGCCAACTTGATAGGGTTCCATTACTTCCAATATTTTTTTTGATGCATATAATACACCAACTCCTGTGGGTCCGTACATTTTATGTCCGGAAAAAACAAAAAAATCACATCCCAGATCTCTTACATCAATTGGAAGATGAGTAACGGATTGTGCCCCGTCAACCAGAAAAACCGCATTTGTATCTTCAAGTTTTTTTGAAATGGAGTTAATTGAATTTATAACTCCGGTAACATTGGACTGATGAGTTAAAGCTACTATTTTTGTTTTGTTTGTTAATAGTAAATCAAAAACTTCCATATCTAAACGATGATTTTTGGTCAATGGAATTACATTCAAAACTGCTTTTTTACGTATTGCCAACATTTGCCACGGAACAATATTTGAATGATGTTCCATTTCTGAAATTAGAATTTCATCTCCTTCATTTATGTGTGTATTCCCCCATGCATTTGCTACGAGATTAATGGCTTCCGTTGTTCCTTTTGTGAAAATAATTGAGGATGAATCATCTGAAGAAATATTTTTTGCTATTTTTCCCCTCACTCCTTCATATGCTTCAGTTGAATTTTGACCAAGTGTGTACAATCCCCGATGAACATTAGCATTTTTTTCTTCATAATATTGTTGAACTGAATTAAGAACTGATTCGGGTTTTTGAGTTGTAGAGGCATTATCCAAATACACTAAATCCTTATTTGAAATTGAGCTAAAAATGGGGAATAAACTTTTAACGTCCTGCATACTAATTTCCTCTAAAGCATTCCTAATTGTAGTTTCGCTGACTCAGAAACCATATCCATATTCCATTGAGGTTCCCAAACCAATTCTACATCAGCTATATCTACGCTTGGGATTGCTTCAACTTTTCGTTTAACGTCATCTGCAATCACTGGACCCATTCCACATCCCGGAGCAGTCAATGTCATTTTGATGTTTACCCGATAATTTTCGTTTTCTAATTCCCAAACTTTACAGTCATAGATTAATCCTAAATCGACAATATTTACAGGGATTTCCGGGTCGTAACATGTCTTCATCTGGTCCCAAACCAATTGCTCATGGAACGGTTGCTCAGGATTAACCTGGGAAGGAATTATTTTTTCTTTTTTGAAACCCAAAGCATCAGCATTTGAAGAATCTATTTGTGCCATATTACCCTGAAAAACCACTGTATAGCTTCCTCCCAAAGCTTGAGTGATTCTGACCAATTCACCTTTTTTTAATTTAATTTTGTCGCCGGATGGAACCAGATTTGCTTCAACATCTTTACTCAATCTTATTTCTTCTTTTCCATCCATTTTATATCCTTTTTTATCTTTTCAAGCGCTGCACTTATTCCATTGGTTCGTTGACTGGAAATTGAACCGTAAAGACCAATGGCATTTAATAAATTATTTCCGTCAATATCATTAATATTCTCAGACGTTTCTCCTTTGCAAATATTTTCAATTATGCTTAATAGCCCCTTCACAATCAGTGCATCAGAATCCGTTTGAACACTAAAAGTATTTTTTCCTTCTTGGTAAATAACAACCCAAGCCTGGGATGTACAACCGTAAATTTTATGAGTCTCTATTCTTTCTTCCGGTCTTAATCCAGAAGATTTTTTACCCATATCAATAATTTGCATATATTTATCTTTTGAATCATCAAACAGATCAAATATGTCTTTTAATTCAATTATTTTTTCTGAGATGGTCATGACTCGATCCATGTCTCAAATAAATCAACCACATAATTATAAATATTTTCGTTTTTTATTAATCCAATTTTTTCCTCTGCAAATCCTCTTACCAAAAGGGCTTTTGACGTTTTAGTATCCAATCCTCTTGACCGTAGATAAAAAATCGCTTCTTTATCCAATTCTCCTGTAGTTGAAGCATGAGCACATTTTACATCATCTGCATTGATTTCTAATTGCGGATTTGAATTCATAACAGCTTTTTTTGATAGAAGTAAATTTTTATTTGACTGCTTTGCGTCAGTTTTCTGTGCATTGTTTCTTACAATCACTTTACTGTTAAAAACTCCGGAAGATTGGTCCTTCAGAACAGTTTTAAAATTTTGATTGCTTATACAATGAGGCGAAATATGCTCAGTTATTATATGGTTATCAATTTGGTTTTTATTGTCCGAAAGTGTCAGTCCGTTTAAGGAACATTCTGCACCCTCACCCCTTAATTCGCAATGAATATTGGTCCTTCCAAACCCACCACTATTAGAAAATTGAATAAAATTATATTGACTGTCACATTCCTGTTTAACCTTGATGTTCGTCATATTTATTATCCCATTTGAATTGGATTGAATTCGAATGTGGTCGAGGAATGAATTATTATTTGCATTGACAAAAACTGATTCATTTTGGAAATAAGAGGGAGCATTTCCAACATGATGTTCTACAAAAGTTAGAGATGATGACTCTTCCAATTTCAAATCAATTCGTGGATTTATCATGAGCGGATTTTTACTATCAGAAATGAACAGAAATCTTAGTGGGTTTGTAACCGTTGTGTTGGGATTAACTGTTACACACATCCCGCTATCCATCATTGCTGTATTCAATAAATCAAAAGGAGAATTTTCTGCACAGTCGATCTTTTTGTTTTTTTCTTCAAAATATTCTTCACCATTTGATAAAACGACTCCATCCGGAATAGAAGAAATTTCTTTCTGAAAATGTCCATTATAAAAAATGATTGAATCCACATCCTTTATATCAAATGGTCCTAAATTTATTGGATATTTTGGAGCATCCTTCATCTCTGAAATCAAAAATCTTCCATTTTTTATGGCGGATAAATCTGTGAATCTCCAGTCTTCCCATTTTTGATTGGGAAGTCCTTCATCCATAAATTTAGAAAATGCTTTCTTCCTTACCGGGTGCAGTTTTGATGAAAAATATTTTCTTTTCATTATTTTATCAAATTCTGAGCTAAAATGTGACAAACTCATGACTCTATCCAACCATATCCTTTTTCTTCAAGTTGATGGGCTAATTCATATCCTCCGGTTTTAACTATTTTTCCCTTAATTAAAATATGTACTTTATCTGGTTTAATGTAATTCAGCATCCGTGGATAATGAGTTATGATAATAAAGGATCTCCTGGGAGATTTACATGATTCTATTCCATGAGCTACTGTTTTCAATGCATCTATATCCAATCCCGAATCCGTTTCATCCAATACAGCTAAGTCAGGTTCCAACATAAGCATTTGTAAAATTTCGTTTCTCTTTTTTTCGCCACCGGAAAACCCATCATTAACAGCCCTTTTAATAATGGAATCATCCAAATCCACTAAAGGTAATTTTTCTTTAATCTTTTTTAAAAAACTTACTGCGTCCAGCTCTTCTTTCCCTAAATGTCTCCTTTTTGCATTAACCGCTTCCTTTAAAAAATAGGTAATATTTACACCTGGAATCGCCACCGGATATTGAAAAGACAGAAAAATACCATCTAACGCTCTCTGCTCAGGTGTTTTTCCAATTAGATTTACCCCTTTATAGGAAATGGAACCGTTTGTTATTTGAACGGTTTCTTTTCCGGATATTACATGTCCTAATGTGCTTTTCCCTGAACCATTCCTTCCCATTATGGCATGAACTTCTCCTGGATTCAAATTGAGGTTAACCCCTTTCAGAATTTCCTTTTCATTAATGGAGCATTTTAGGTCTTTAATATTAAGCATGATTCAATGATGATAAATTGATAGTTAGTGATATTACCCGACACTTCCCTCTAAACTGACTTCCATAAGTTTATTTGCCTCCACAGCAAATTCCATTGGCAATTTAGCAAATACATCTTTACAAAAACCGTTGACTATTAAGGATACAGCATTTTCTTCTGAAATTCCCCTTTGGTTGCAATAAAATATTTGATCTTCCCCAATATTGGATGTTGTGGCTTCATGTTCCATATGTGCAGTTGGATTCCTGACATCAATGTAGGGGAACGTGTGAGCTCCACAATCACTTCCGATTAGAATTGAATCACATTGTGAATAATTTCTGGAATTCTCAGCATTTTTCATGATCTTCACCTCTCCTCGATAAGTATTTTGACTTTTCCCTGCAGAAATTCCCTTAGAAATGATGGTACTGGATGTATTCTTTCCCAAATGGATCATTTTTGTTCCTGTATCCGCCTGCTGATAATTATTGGTCATCGCAACGGAATAAAACTCCCCAATAGAATTGTCTCCTTTTAAAATTACACTGGGATATTTCCAAGTAATTGCAGATCCTGTTTCTACCTGAGTCCATGAAATTTTCGAATCTTCTTCTAGGCAAATACCCCTTTTTGTCACAAAATTGTAAATTCCACCTTTTCCGTTTTCATCCCCGGGATACCAATTTTGAACAGTTGAATATTTTATATTTGCATCCTTATGTGCCACAAGTTCAACTACGGCAGCATGAAGTTGATTTTCATCCCGCATGGGCGCAGTACATCCCTCCAAATAACTCACATGACTCCCTTCATCAGCAACAATTAACGTTCGTTCAAATTGCCCTGTGTTTGCCGCATTGATCCTGAAATAAGTGGATAATTCCATAGGACAGCGAACTCCTTTTGGGATATAAACGAATGAACCATCGCTGAATACAGCAGAATTCAGAGCAGCATAAAAATTATCTGTATGAGGTACTACACTTCCTAAATATTTTTGGATTAATTC
>CAZFKU010000021.1:0-20936 GCA_964518835.1 uncultured bacterium | reverse complement strand
TTAACCGAATATGGAAAACGATATGATGCCGATTTTTCCAAATGGCATTTTTTAACCGGTGAATACGAGAATATTCAAAATCTTATCGCCAATGGATTTAAAATGGGAGACATCGAAGAAATTGTTTTTCACAGCACACGGTTTGCTTTGATTGACTCAAATATGAAAATTCGAGGTTATTACATGGGTACTGAAAATGAGGATGTGAAAAAATTGATGGGGGATATAAAAAAATTAATAAAAGAAATTTCCTGAAATGATTTTCCTTGATACCGGAGATTCCTTCTGGTCAAAAATAATTTATATCACCTCTTTTATCATTATTGGAGCGGTTGCATTTTTGATTCTTGGTCCCCGCCCGGCAAATATTCAGGGAAGTTTAGATGTCAGTTCATTACCCAAACTCAATGTATTTTTAAATTCAGTAACAACCTTATTGCTGATAGGCGGTTATTATTTTATTCGAAAAAAAGAGAGGGTCATTCACAAACGACTCATGCTTTCTGCATTTGGGACATCCACTGGATTTCTGGTGAGTTATGTGATTTACCACTGGTTTAAAAGCGGTCCAAAAATTTATGTGGGAGACTTGACTGTTATTTATTATTTCATTCTCATAAGTCATATTTTATTAGCTGCAATTATCACTCCGTTGGCGTTGTTCACATTGTATCATGGTTGGAACAATTCACTTCAGAAACATAGAAAAATAGCAAAAATTACTCTTCCAATCTGGCTTTATGTCAGTGTAACCGGGATAATTATTTACGGAATGCTGTATTTATGATTGATATCGTTCCCAAAGGAATTCTTGATTATTGTGAGGATCATTCTACAGGTGAACCGGATATTTACAAAAAAATAACAGAATTAACCTATAACAAGGAAGAAATCCCCCAAATGCTATCCGGGAATATGGTAGGGAATGTCTTGCAATTATTATTAAAACTTATGAATGCCAAAAATGTATTGGAACTGGGAACCTTTACGGGGTATTCAGCACTAAAATTAGCGGAGGTAATTCCGGATAATGGGACGGTTACTACAATTGATATTACACCTTCTCCTATTGCAGAAATTGCCTTTGAAGAAGCAGAATGGGGAAATCGTATTATTCAATTAACCGGTGAAGCCCTTTCAATTTTATCTAAAATTAATGACGAATTTGATTTCATGTTTGTAGATGCAGATAAACGGAATTATCCCAATTATTATAAAACGGGAAAATCCATCGTTAAAGCGGAAGGATTGATGGTTTTTGATAATGCCCTTTGGGATGGATCTGTTGTGGATCCGAAAGATGAGCAAACAAAAGCGATTGATGAGACAAATAAATTAGCGAAAAATGATCCAACTGTTTTTAATCAAATTCTTCCCATAAGGGACGGACTATTGATTTGCCAGAAGTTGGTTTAGTAATCTAAAATTTCTAATCTTCCACTCCTAATTGGCTGAGGGTTATTTTTGAAGATCAGTTCCAGATCATCTCCCAAACCAGTTACTTTTCCTTTAATATCTGGTTTGATTTCATCTGTTATGTAAACCGCACAGTTTTTCCCAATGATCATAGACCTTTTATTATAAAGATCGTAATGATGTTTGTTGTGGTTCTTTTTCACCAATCGGTAACAAGTGAAAAGTGATTTCAGTAAAGTTAAAAACACATTTTTGAAATTGATTGATTTTGAGTAATCTTTTAGGCTTCCCGCCTGTGGAGTGAATTTATCTCCAGAAATCTTCGGCGGTGTTTCAACATTCAATCCGATTCCTAAAACCACTGCTCTTATCTTATTTTCTGATGAAAAACATTGTGTCAAAATTCCTCCCACTTTTGATTGTCCAATGAAAATATCATTAGGCCATTTGATCATTGCCTTTCCTTTTAATTCAGGAAATGAATCAATTGTTTCAATAACTGAGGAGACTCCCATAGTCAAAAATTTACTGTTCATTCCTTCAGGAAAAATGTTAGGAGTAAGAAACACCGAAAGATGAATGTTGCCTTTTTTTGCTTCCCATGATCTGTTTTTCTGCCCATGGAAACTATGTCCACTGTCGGCATGACACAGTATCCCATCCGGTAGATCAGTCCCATTATTCGTAATTTTGGTTAGGACATCAAATTGGGAAAACGGTGAATGTTCAGTATGGATCAGGCTGTGCCATTCCGGTTCAGTTTCCATTTTAAGGAATGAAGGTTTTTTTATAAGTTTTGAAACAAGTTGTAGATAATCATGGTTGAAATATTCCCCACCATGTGGTATCTGCCATTGGTGGTCACCGGGGAATAATAGGTTGGTACTATTTGGAGAATCTGTAAAAATATACATGATGAATTAAATTGTCCTCGTAAATTAAAAGGATTATAATCAGACTGCATACTCCTGATTGAAAAAAATGATACCGGATAAAAATACATTGATCTGTTCAAAGTATAATAAACCACTACCTTACAATAAATGGTTCGAGGTGATTTTTATTTTTCTTTTATGGTCTCCAATATTAATGGGAGTGAACAACAATATTGTGGATTTAGAACCTGGGAAACGTGGGAAAAATACTTATCACGTCTGGGTTTATTTTAATGATAAACTAAATCCAGACTTCAAATATGATAATAATGAACTTTCACAGGTTAAAGCATCAATGGACCCCAGGTCTATTAAAAGAAGAATGAAAGTGAAAGGAGAGAATTTTGCGGATGAAAAGGATGTTCCTGTGAGTAAGTCATATATCGAAATTGTTAAAGAAAGCGGTGTCAAAATCAGAACCATATCAAAATGGTTGAACGCTGTTTCAGTTGAAGGGTCTTCTCAACAAATTGAGTTGGTTTTAAAATTTCCATTTGTAAGAAAAATAGATCCGGTACTTAATGGAAAAAGGAGAGAACCAGAATTCATTTCTCAATTAAAAAAAACTCATTCCAATCCCAATTTTTATGGTAATTCCTATGATCAATTAAATCAAATTAACATCATCCAATTGCATGAATCAGGATACTCTGGAGAAAATGTGCGGATACTGGTTTTGGACTCCGGATTTTATCTTGATCATGAAGTATTTGATTCACTTAATGTGATTGCCGCCTATGATTTTGTAGATCAGGACAACATCGTTTCTAATGAAGATGGTAAAGATCCTTTTAACCAGCATAATCACGGTACATCAGTATTGTCCGTATTAGCTGGATTTAAACCGGATACCTTGATTGGTTCAGCGTATGGGGCTGAATTTTTATTGGGAAAGACTGAAGACATTTCTTTAGAGGAACCCATTGAGGAAGATAATTTTATTGCGGGTCTGGAGTGGGGTGAATCACTGGGAGCAGATATTGTATCCTCGTCTATTGGGTATATTGATTGGTATTCTCAAAGTGATTTGGACGGTCAGACAGCAGCCATAACACAAGAAGTTAATATAGCCATTAAAAACGGAATGGTTGTTGTTACGGCTGTTGGAAACATCTATGATGATTACGACGGAATATATGCTCCCGCAGATGCATTTGATGTGATTTCCTGCGGAGCTGTGGATGAAAACGGATTGATTGCTTCATTCAGTTCCCGTGGTCCTACAGCAGACAATCGCATCAAACCGGAAGTTTGTGCCATGGGAAACGGAACTTTTTCGGCAAATGCAATTTCTACGAAATCATATGGGAACGGAATTGGAACATCGCTGGCAACTCCTTTGGTTTCCGGTGTGTGTGCACTGCTTTTGGAAGCCCATCCGGACTGGACACCAACTCAAATAAGAAACGCAATTTTGAACACTGCTGATCAGTCAGACATTCCTGATAATACATACGGTTGGGGCATCGTTGATGCAGTGGCAGCATTGAATTATGAATTGACCGAAACACCGTCTGATTCCATATTTATCATTTCAAATGCATATCCAAATCCATGTGATAAAAGTGTCAATTTTACCTTAAATAATCCACCTGAATTAAAGGTGAAACTGTCTATTATAAATGTGACCGGAGCAACTTCTTTTGAAAGGAATGTTACACTTTTACCAAGTGAAAATAAAATACAACTGAACCTAAAAGACTTCTCTTCTGGAATATATTTAGCAGTTTTCAATTTTAATCAACATGTACCTATTACCAGAAAAATTTGCCATATAAAAGGTATTGAAATTCCTTGCACAGAATTATAAATACCCTGAAATTATCCTGTAACTGATAATCATTCATGATTCAAAAACCAAGGCTAATCTATTCTTTATTGTTTTTCTGTGTTATTGGAGAAAGGCTTCAATCTGCTGATCCGACTGAAAAAATACATGCTACAGTTTATCCAGGGATTGAATCTAATTTAATTGTGTGGGAGTTCAAGGAGGAAACAAATACAGATTCCCTGGTATTATTCAGGACATCCTCTTTGAGAAATTCATTTGATTTACTGGCAAAAATCCCTGCAGTTCCTAACCGGTATTTGGATGAAGGGATATCACCAAACCACCGATATTTTTACCAACTTATTTCTGAAGATCAATTGACCAGTGACACGAATGCACCTCCATTTGGAAGACCGTTAAAAAATAATGATGAAGTGATAGAATTATTAGCTCAAATAAATAATTCCCTAATCAGCAATATTAATAATCTGTTTAAATCCATTGTGGAAAACCACATTAAAAATTCAGAATTAATTTCCCTGGGGATTAATCCTAAGGTTTTCACTCAATTATTGACTGGGGACACTAAACAAATGTTTCCCTGGGTTTCACATTTTTCAGTTCAACATATTTTTAAAATGGAATCAATTTTAACTGATGATTATTGGAAAACAGTTTTAAAAATGGTCGAAAAGGATTTAAATATAGGGAAACCGTATTTCAAAAATCGTTTTCTATTAACTTCAAAAGAGTGGGATGACAGGCGTAATCATGAAGTTCAAAATTTGAGTGAACGAATTCCTGTTTTACAAAAATCATTTAAAGAAGAAGTAAAGATTTTGAAGTCTCAAAATCCAGTGAGAGTTTCATGGCTCAGGTCAGACATTGACCAAATTTGGGTTGATTTAATCGTGATGGACACTGAAAATCTGGATAAATTGGAAGTAAGTCTGAATGCTTCAAGAGACATTAAATGGATAGATATTCCAAATGGTGTGGAGTCAGGAAATGTTATTTCAGTCCCCATCCCTCAAATCTGGAATGAATGTAGTTTAGTGATAAATGATTTTCCCGTTCAGAGTTTTATCTTAGATTTTTCTCGATCAGAAAAAATTGCTGTTACATTAAAAAATGAATATATTTTGAATTCAAAACTTGAAAATTCATTTATCATTCCGGAAAACTATCAATCTGTTTGGATAAACGAATTAATGTTCGATCCCGAATTTCAAACTCTATTCGTTGAATTATTACATGAACCGGATGTTATTGATCCAATTAGGATCTCAGTGAATTCAACAGAAACTTGGGTTCATTCACCGGTCTATTCTAATGAATCGACAATTGTAGACAGCCAGTTTATCATTCACAACTCTGAAGAAAATATTATTTGGGTTCACTTGAATACCAAACCGGAGTCTTCAATCCCTAATGTAATGACGGAAAGTTTTCCCTTACTGACCCATACAAAAACTGTTTGGGCAAGGAATCCGATTGATCTGGTTTGGGAAGAATCCACTCATTCTACAATGGGATTTAGAAATCAACTTCAAAAAAGAGATGATGGGACGAAGATGATCCCTGAATTATTTGCACTTTATCAAAATTACCCAAATCCATTCAATTTTGAAACATCTATAAAATTTGATTTATTAAAACATTCACTTGTCAGTCTATATGTATTAAATGCTGCCGGTCATGTTGAAACTATTTATTTGGAAAACGAAGATTTGACACCGGGACATTACAGTTTCATCTGGCAGGGGAACAGTCATTCCAGTGGAGTATATTTTGTAACTCTTCAAGCAATATTAGAGCCATTTGAACCCGTAATCATGAGCCGGAAAATGATCTATTTGAAATAGAAAATAAATCATCTATTTCAAATCATTTTTATTCGATTTATACCTCCAATAATTATTTAAAATCCAATTATAAATAAACATCCACAGACTGATGGGATTGTTGAATTCCTGCAATCTCTCCTGATTAAGGCAGCAACCGTTCATCACTACGGTCATCCCCAAAATCACCCTATCGTTGTAATCAATTCACTAAAAAATATTTTAGGTGATGTTCGGGAAAATCCCAGTAAAATTCTGGTGGATTTTGGGAGGAATTATTTAGAAGGAAAACCCTTGCGGAAAAGAGATAAAATTGTGTTAAATAAATTAAGATCGAGAGGAGTGTCTTCAACCGTTTTCGTTATGGATTTAGAGGATGCAATTCTTAAAGGTGATTCAAAAATATCTGAAGAGGAAGCGGCAAAACTTTTCATTCTGGCAGACAGTCCACAGGCAATTTTGGAAAGTGTAGTCAATTTAGTATTACATGATTATGAGACCTATGGTATTTTTTCATATCATTTATTAAGAGCAATTGCATTTGGAAAGGTATCAAAAGAGGAAGCATGGACATTTATTCAGTGTATATTGCAACAGGTGAAGTCGGTTAATTTCACTCCACGTCAGCAGAATGTTTCCCTTGAATTAGAAATTTATTTTGGAAACATATTAAAATCGAATAGCAAAATTATGATAAATCAGTTTAACACTGCCTATAGATTGTATCACTCAAATTATGTGCGAACAGAAAGTTTTCGAATTTCAATAACTGATTGGTTGGTATCAAAGAAATTGAATAATTCATCAATAAAAAAATCCGCTATTAATAGTGAAGCATTCATCGCTTATCAGAAATCCGGAGGAATTTATTTCGTGAAAAAAGCAGAGTCCATTATTACCAAGACTCAAAACAAATTTGAAATCGGAAAAAAATTGGTTTTTCTGGATTCGTTAAGAATGATGTGCAGAAATTTTCCTAAACCTGTGTTGGGATTAATTGAGCAAAAAGTAAATCGAATTTAGAAAATCAATGAAAATAGGACAATATCAACTGTACAGCATAGAAACCAGCGAATTTGCATTGGATGGTGGTGCTATGTTTGGGATCATCCCAAAACCACTGTGGGAAAAGCAAGCCCCTGCGGATGATAAAAACCGTATTGCAATGGTAACACGTTCCCTTTTGTTAGTCAGTGATGATCATAAAATTATTGTGGATACTGGCAACGGTACCAAATGGCAGGAAAAATTTAAGGATATTTATCGAATTGAACTAGACAAATTGAATCTGGAAAAATCCTTATCCAGATATAACTTTACACCAGAGGAAATCACCGACGTGTATTGCACTCATCTCCATTTTGACCATGTTGGGGGAAATACAAAAAAAGTGAATGGCAAATTGGAACCCGTTTTTCCAAACGCCAACTACTGGATACAAACTGAAAATTGGGATCTTGCGAATTCCCCTTCTGAAAAAGACGCAGGGAGCTTTATGTCGGATGATTGGAATGTACTAAAAGAAAATGGAATGATTAAATTTGTTGATGGTAAAGATTCATTTTTACCAAGGATTACCCAGGAATTAACCTATGGTCACACAATCGGGATGATGCATCCCATTGTTGGTGATTCATCAAAGAAATTGATTTACATGGCTGATTTAATCCCCATGGCGGCTCATATTCCTCTTCCATGGGTCATGGCCTATGATATTCATCCGGTTCAAACTGTGAAGGAAAAGGGTGAAATCTTGCCAAAGATTGTGGAAGAAGAATGGATCATCTTTTTTGAGCATGATCCTGAATATCAGGCAGCATCCGTTCATTTTGACGGAAAAAATTATCGTTTGAAAGATCCGGTAATCATCAGTGAATGAGGAAAAGGAAAAAGAAGATTTGTTTTTGAAGGGATTGGAAGCCTATCACGATGGGAATTATTTTGATGCTCATGAATTTTGGGAGGATTTGTGGTCGGATTATTATTTGGAGGACAGACGCTTTATCCAAGGTTTGATTCAATTGTCCGTGAGTTTTTTCCATCTGGAAAACGGCAATTTGAAAGGTGCTAATAGTCTGATGAGAAAATGTCAGGAAAAATTCATTGATTATAGTGGAGTTCACAGAAATATTGATGTAGACAGTCTAAAACAAAAGTTGAAAATCATACAGGAAGAATATAAAATTATCAAGGATACAACTGTTTTCAATTACGAGTTAATCCCGGATTTGATTTAAAATGAAGGTTGGATTGTTTATCCCAGATTTTGAATTTGGGACAAAAATTGCTGAAAAATTAAGCGAACTTGAATCGGATTTTGAATTTTGCGAACTATATTCAGACATTCCTACTGAGGTTCAATTGCTGATTATAGATTTAGATGATGTTTCTACAGGGAAAGTAAATTTTGTGAGTCAACTGGCAAATGAAAACAAGGACGTACAGATTATCGGTTTTTTAGAAAATGTTATAAAAGAGAAACACGAAGAATTTAAAAAAGCAGGGTGCAGATTAATTTTACCCAAATCATCCCTGATAAAAAACATAAATACTTTTATCAATCATTAATGAGAGAAAAAAAATCAAAAAAATTAATTCGTGCTAAACTGGTAACTAAACAATTATATGAAACCTATCCGGATTCAAAATGCTCTCTTAATTATTCTACCACTCATGAACTGTTGGTTGCAACAATTCTGTCAGCACAATGTACTGATCATCGGGTGAATATCGTCACGAAAACTTTATTTAAAAAATTTAAAAGTCCGAAGGATTTTGCCTATTGTGATGTAACGGAATTATCAAAAGAAATTCATTCCTGTGGGTACCACAACCAAAAAGCAAAAAGTATCCAGGGGTCGAGTTTGGAAATTGTTGAAAAATATAAGGGACAAATCCCTGATTCATTAAATGAATTAATTAAACTACCTGGAGTCGGGCGAAAAACAGCCAACTGTGTATTAGCTGAGGTTTTTAACGTACCATCCATGGTTATCGACACCCATATGATTAGAATAATGGGTTTGTTGGGTTTTTCTGAGGGAAAAGATGCGAAAAAAATTGAATTTGAATTGATGAAACTTTTCCCAAAAAAAGATTGGGTAAAACTAACACATATGGTTATTGATCATGGCAGAGCGGTCTGCATTGCCCGTAAACCAAAATGTGGTGAATGTGTTTTGTCTAACCTGTGTCCTTCAAAAATGGGGTAACCTGAAAGAGTCATACCCGAGAAGTCGGAAATCCAAATTGGGAAATTTTGTTTGAAACAAATTTATAGTTTGATTCATTCTACATGCAATAACAGTAAGTTTGTCATTCCTGTGTAGGAAGGGAATCCGGTAAACAACTATTGCTTAAAAAATAATAATTCTTGCTATACAACAAGTCATTTCTAACGTAATTTTTAGCAATTATTATGTTTGTAACATACAAATAATACCATGCAATTTGTAACAAAATCATTTAATTTTTGTGCTGCACACCAATATGGACATGAGGACTGGAGTGAGGAAAAAAATGTTGAGGTTTTCAAGGAAGACGCCAAAGTTCATGGACATAATTATGTTCTTGAAGTAACGGTGAAAGGAGAGATAAATCCGGAAACGGGATTTATAATTGATTTAGCTCACCTTAAGGAATTGGTGACCAAAAAAGTGATTTCTGTTTTGGATCATTCTCAAATTGAAAAAGATATTCCCTGGTTTTCCGGTAAACAACCTTCATCAGAAAATTTGGTTGTGTTTGTTTGGGAAACCATTGCACCGATACTTCAGGGTGCCGCATTGCATAAAATTCGATTGATTGAAACTCCTACAATAAAAACCGATTATTATGGTCCGGACTGCTGTTGATGGATTTCAAAAATAAACTTTATTTGATCCTAGCAGGAATATTTATTGCATCCTTAGTAGGTTCAAACCTTATTTTTCAAAAATTTTTTTCCTGGTCTCCTTTTGGGCTTTATACTTTTGAACTATCCGTAGGAATTTTACCCTACCCAATTACTTTTTTGGTTACTGATTTGATTTCTGAATTATTTGGGAAAAAGAAAGCAAATCAGGTTGTGATTTCAGGTTTAATTGCTTCTGTTTTTGTTATGGGTATGATACTATTAGCTGATTCACTTCCCCATACCGAATGGTCTCCAATAAATTCAGATACATTTAATCAGGTATTTGGTCTATTTGGACCTGCAGTTTTTGCTTCTATGGTAGCTTATTTGACTGCTCAATTCATTGACATCAGAATGTTTCATTTCTGGAAGCGGTTAACCAAGGGAAAACATTTATGGTTAAGGAATAATGCTTCAACGATTGCAAGTCAGCTTGTAGATACGGTTTCAGTCTTAACTTTATTATGTCTGGCAGGGGTTTTGGAATGGAGTCGTTTTTTACCGTTACTGGAGAATGGATTTTTATTTAAAGTCCTTGTTGCCCTTTTGGATACACCCGTTATTTATGGGTTGATTTTTTTATTGAAGGGTAAGGTGGACATTGCACCATATCAGGAAGGGATCGCCTATGAAGGATCATGACCAATTAAAAGAAATAACAAAGGAATTATTGGAGCAAATCGGAGAAGACCCCACTCGGGAAGGACTTGCCAAAACTCCGGAACGAGTAGCAAAAGCTTGGGATTTCTTTTCCCAGGGATATCGTGCTGATGTCGGAGAAATAGTCAATGGAGCAATATTTGAAGAAGAATGCAGTGAAATGGTGGTGGTACGGGACATTGAATTTTTCAGTATGTGCGAACACCATATGATTCCCTTTTTTGGCCGTTGTCATGTAGGATATTTACCTAATAATAAAATAATTGGGTTGTCAAAAATTCCCAGGATTGTAGATGCTTACTCACAGCGCCTTCAGGTGCAGGAACGCCTCACCAGCCAAATTGCTGAAACTCTGATGGAGATTCTTGATCCCATCGGTGTGGGAGTTGTAATGGAAGGGAGACATTTGTGCATGCAGATGCGGGGAGTGGAAAAGCAAAACAGTTTTGCCACCACATCTGCTATGCTGGGGCAATTTCGTGATTCAGCGGAAACAAGGTCTGAATTTTTAAGCATAATTAGAATGAAGCAATTCTAAATATGGCAATATCAAAAACTCCAAAACCACCCTATTATGCAGTTATTTTTACTTCCCAGCATACTGGTAAAGAACAAGAAGAATATAAAACAAGATCAGCCGAAATGGTCGCTTTGGCAAATAAACAGCCGGGGTTTCTGGGAGTAGAATCAGTAAGGGACGAATCCGGGCTGGGTATCACCTGTGTTTATTGGAAAGATAAGGAATCCATAACCGCTTGGCGTAATCATCCTGAACATAAGAAAGTCAAAAAGAGGGGTAGAACAATTTGGTATGAAAATTATTTCTTACGAATTGCGAAAGTAGAAAGAGACTATGGAAAAATTTGATTTGGCTGTCCTAGGCGGCGGCCCCGGTGGATATGTAGCTGCAATAAGGGGAGCACAACTGGGAATGAAAGTCACAATCATTGATAAGGATCGGTTAGGTGGCATTTGTCTTAATTGGGGTTGTATCCCCACGAAGGCTTTGCTGAAAAATGCAGAAGTATTTCATTATATTAAGAATGCAAAACAGTACGGAATAGACATTCCAAAATACACAATTGATTTTGGAGCTACAATAGAAAGGAGCCGCAAAGTTGCGGACCAATTATCAAAGGGTATTGCTTTTCTGATGAAGAAAAATAAAATAACCCATTTTGCAGGAGAAGGAAAACTAACTTCAACCACGTCAATTGAATTAGCAAAAGGAGAGAATAAAAAAACAGTAGTAGCAGAAAAAATAATTATTGCGACCGGAGGGAAGCCACGCACTTTTCCGGGAATGGAATTGGACGGTGAAAAAATTATTTCTTATAAAGAAGCGATGACACTGAAGAAGATTCCGAAAAAAATGATCATCATCGGTTCCGGAGCAATTGGAGTTGAATTTGCATATTTTTATAATGAGTACGGGTCTGAAATTCATTTAATTGAAATGATGGCAAGAATAGTTCCTGTGGAGGATGAATCGGTGTCAAAAGAATTAGCCCGAAATTTTAAAAAATCAGGTATTAACATTTATACGGATGCAAAAGTAACAAATATAGAAAGGGATAAATCAAAAGTTAAAGTTCATTTAAATCGAGGAGGGAATCAGAAAATTATCGAAGGAGAAATTGCGTTGGTAGCAGTGGGAGTAACAGGAAATATTGAGCAGATTGGTTTGGAGAATGTGGGGATTCACACACACGGAGGTGCTATCACCATAAATGAATTTAATCAATCCTCAGTTTCAAATATTTACGCCATAGGTGATGTTACAGGGCCTCCTTGGTTGGCTCATGTAGCTTCAGCTCAAGGGCATGTGGCGGCAGAACACGCCTCCGGCCAGGAGACCATTCCCGTTGATTATACCAATATCCCCGGATGTACCTATTGCCAACCACAAATCGCTTCCTTGGGGTTAACAGAGGAAGATGCAAAAAACAATGGATACAAGGTAAAAATTGGAAAATTTGATTTTAAAGGGAGCGGGAAAGCCATGGCAACAGGCAATACTGCAGGATTTGTCAAATTAGTTTTTGATAGTCAATATGGTGAATTGCTGGGGGCACACATCATCGGTTCTGAAGCAACGGAAATGATCGCTGAATTGGGAATGGTAAAAGCACTGGAATCTACCTGGTATGAATTAGCAACAACCGTTCATGCTCATCCCACTTTGTCGGAAGCAATTATGGAAGCGGCTCTGGATGCAATGGGACAGGGTGTGCATCAATGATACTGCAAGTTCAAGATTTAGGAATTGCCTCTTATCAGAATACATGGGAATTGCAAAAAGAATTACAGGTTAAAAGAATAGAGAAGAAAATTGAAGATACGTTATTGTTGGTTGAACACGAACCGGTCTATACATTTGGAAAAAACGCTGATAAGAACCACCTTCTTCAAAATTATCCCGATGAGGTAAAATTGTTTCATATTGAGCGGGGTGGTGATATTACTTTTCATGGGCCAGGCCAATTGGTGGGTTATCCAATTTTAGATCTGCATGACTATAAAATGAGCATCAGTTGGTATATGCGTTCATTGGAAAAGGTCCTGATCAAATCCTTAAATCATTTTGGAATTGAAGCTACCCGCAAGGAGGGATTGACAGGAGTTTGGGTGCAAAATGAAAAAATTGCAGCCTTAGGTGTGAGGATTTCCCGATGGGTCACCATGCATGGATTTGCACTAAATGTGAATACGGAATTGCATTATTACGATGGTATTATACCCTGTGGTATTTTTGAATACGGAATTACTTCCATGAAAAATATTTTGGGTGAGAATCTGGAAATGGATGAGGTCAAAGCAATACTGGTACATCATTTTAAAAACATATTTAAACCTAATCAGAGTGTAGTGAACTAATGCCACGTTTACATGGATTTATGAAAAAGGAGGTGTTAGAAGTTTACCGTAACATGGTAACTGCTCGCCGATTGGATGAGAAAATGCTCATCATGTTAAAGCAGGGTAAAAGTTATTTTCATATCGGATGTTCGGGGCACGAAGCGGCTCAACTATCCGCAGCTAAAGTCATGAGATCGGGAAACGATTGGGCATATCCTTATTACAGGGATGCAGCATTGTGTCTGGGGTTAGGTATGACAACAAAGGAGCAGCTTCTTTGTTTTCTTGCACGAAAGGATGACCCCAATTCCGGTGGAAGGCAAATGCCACAACATTACGGACATAAAGATTTTAGGATCGTCAGCCAGTCAAGCCCAACGGGGACTCAGTTTCTCCAGGCTGTGGGGTGCGGAATGACCTGTAAATGGGAAAAGAAAAAATCTATCGTGTATGTTTCCAGCGGTGAAGGTTCCACCAGTGAAGGTGACTTTCACGAAGCATTGAATTGGGCCAGCAGGGAGAAACTGCCTGTTATCTTTCATATAGAGGATAATGATTATGCTATTAGTGTGCATAAGGGGGAGCAGACATCCGGTTCATCTGTCTATTCTATGGTATCTGGTTATCAGAATCTTGCCCGTTATGATATTGACGGAACAGATTTTTTCGAATCTTATCTGGCATTCAAGGAAGCATCGGAGCGGTGTCGCAAATTGAAAGGTCCTGCAGTCATAGTCTCTCATGTGGTAAGACTCCTGCCTCATTCATCATCTGACGATCAGCGAAAATACAGGACGGAAGATGAATTAACTGAAGATAGAGCCAAGGATCCAATTCTCCGTATGGAACAATTCTGTATTGATGCAAAAATGATTTCCAAAAAAGAATTTGATACGATAAAAGTCGACGTTTACAAGCAGATTGATGAGGATGCAGAATGGGCAGAGGAACAAGATCACCCGGAAAAAGAAACTGCATTTAACCATATTTACTCTAAATCAGTTCAGCAGAATGGGAATCCGGATCCTAAGTCAGTTGGTGAGAAGATTGTCATAGTTGATGCTATCAATCATGCTCTGAAGGAAGAAATGAAACATAATATTAATATGGTCATTTTTGGTCAGGATATTGCCGACCCAAAAGGAGGAGTGTTTACGGCAACAAAGGGATTGTCAGACGAATTCGGAAAAGAAAGAGTTTTCAATTCTCCATTGGCAGAATCTTCTATCGTAGGCACAGCAGTAGGTATGGCTGTTGCGGGCTGGAAGCCGGTTGTTGAAATTCAGTTTGGAGATTATATCTGGTATGCCATGATGCAAATCAGGAATGAAGTTGCGACTATGAGGTACCGATCCAATAATTCATGGAAATGTCCCATGGTCATCCGTGTTCCAGTAGGAGGATATATCCATGGTGCTCTCTGTCACAGCCAATCCATTGACGGTTTTTTTATTCATTTACCCGGAATTTATATTGCCTATCCTTCCACAGCAGCAGATGCAAAGGGGTTATTAAAAATGGCTTGCAGAATGGATGATCCTGTTTTGTTTTTGGAACATAAAGGATTGTATCGTCAGGGTTTTGCAACTTCCCCGGAACCAGATCCATCCTACTTACTCCCATTCGGAAAAGCACGGATGGTTCAGGAAGGAGATGAATTAACGGTTATTTGCTGGGGTGCTATGGTTCAGAAAACATTAGACGCATGTAGTCAATTAAATTTGAGCAACGGAGTGATTGAAGTCATTGATTTACGAACATTGAATCCTTTGGATATGGAAGCAATCGAAGATTCTATTAAGAAAACAGGGAAGGTTTTGGTTGTCTATGAAGACAATTTAACCAATGGTCCCGGTGCTGAAATATCAGCATTAATTTCAGATAAATATTTTGAATGGCTGGATGGCCCTGTAAGACGGGTTGCAGCGAAAGATTGCCCGGTTCCATATAACTGGTATTTGGAGGAAGAGATCCTTCCTCAAACCAAAGACATTGCCGAAACGATAAAAGAATTATTGGAGTATTAATATGGTTGTTGATGTAGTTATGCCAAAAATGGGAGAGTCTATCACGGAAGGAACTATACTCGAGTGGAGAAAAAATCCGGGAGAAACAATTGAAAAAGATGAGATACTGTTGGAAATCGGTACGGATAAAGTGGATTCAGAGATTCCCTCTACCCACAGCGGTACCATCACCGAAATATTGGCTGATTCCAATGATGTGATTGAAGTTGGGAAAGTGATAGCGCGGATTGAAACTGAGGGAGACTCTGGAACGGTAAAGATTGAGGAGACGAACGATGAAACGACTGAAGTAGAAAAATCACCATCCGAAAAAGTTGAAGTGAAAGAAAAAGTAACGATCCCAGAGAAAAAAGAAAAATCTATTGAGAGAAGGAGGTTTTTTACTCCTGTTGTACTTAAAATAGCACGGGAAGAAGGGATTTCCTTATCAATTTTGGAATCCCTGGAGGGAACCGGAAGAGGAGGTCGTGTGACCAAAAAGGACATTCTCGCCTACATTAAAGAAAAACCGAAAGTTGAACCGGTTGCAGAATCGCCAGCCGTATCCAGAGTTTTAGATGGCAATGTGGTAGAAATGGACCACATGAGAAAATTAATCGCTGACCATATGCGGAAAAGCCTGGACACTTCAGCCCATGTTTACGTCATAACTGAGGTTGATATGACCGAAATTTCAGATTATTTAAATCAATTTGGAGTATCCTTCAAAGAACAAGAAGGATTTAAACTGACATACACACCCTTTATTTTATCTGCAGTAGTGAAGACCCTTCATGCATACCCGGAAATGAATGCCTCTATTGATGGGTCATCCATTGTTTACCACAAACATATTAATATTGGAATTGCAGTTGCTATTGATAAAGGACTCATGGTTCCGGTGATATCCAAATGTGAGGAACTTAATTTTCTGGGTCTGTGCAGAAAAGTATATGATGTAGCTTCAAGAACCAGGAATAAACAGATTTCTCCCGATGACCTCCAGGGATCAACATTTTCAATCACCAATTTTGGTGTATTTAATGTATCCATGGGGACTCCCATCATTAACCAGCCAAATGTTGGAATTCTTGGTGTTGGCACTGTGAAAAAACGACCGGTAGTAATTGAAAGTACAACCGGTGATTCAATCGGTATCAGGAGCATGATGTACCTTTCTTTGGGTTTTGACCACCGTCTCATTGACGGAGCAGGAGGAAGCCAATTTATCGATACCGTAAGAAGAACTCTTGAAGGAATGGATCTGAATCAATTAATGTAGAGATCTTATGAAGAATTCAGCTCAATCATTCAAATCACAAAAAACCGGGAAGCCAAAAATCCGGTTAAATACAGGTGAAGGATACACTTTTGTAAACAAGGTTGTCAAAACAAACAACCTCCACACAGTTTGTGAAGAAGCTCAATGTCCAAACATCTACGAATGTTGGGAACGCCGGACAGCAACGATCATGATTTTAGGAGATATCTGCACCAGAGCATGTGGATTTTGCTCAGTAAAAACCGGAAAGCCCAACTGGAATGACACTTTGGAACCTATTCGAACCGCACAGGCAGTAAAACAAATGAATCTTCGGCATGTAGTGATCACATCGGTGGACCGGGATGATTTAAAGGATGATTACGGGTCCGGGATATGGGCAGAAACGATTAAACAGGTCAGGCAGAAAGTACCGGGGTGTACTATTGAAGTATTGACGCCGGATTTTAAGGGATCTAATTTTGCCCTGAATAGAGTATTTTGTGCTTATCCTGATATATTCAGTCATAATGTGGAATGTGTTGAGCGAATAAGCCGCCGTGTTCGAAGTCAGGCAGATTGGCAGAGAAGCCTTAAAGTGCTGGTCAAATCAGTCAAATTTGGTCTGCGAACTAAAACAGGGCTGATGGTAGGCTTGGGGGAAACGAATGAAGAGGTGTTAAATACCATGAAAGAAGTGGCAGAAATTGGAGTTGAAATCTTTACCATTGGTCAATACCTTCAACCAACGAAAAACCATCTTCCTGTGGAGAGATATGTTGAGTTTGAGGAATTCGAATTTTTCCGCAAAAAAGGAATGGAATTGGGATTTAAAGTGGTTGAATCTGGACCACTGGTGAGAAGTTCCTATCATGCTGATGAACAGGCAAGACCGACGAATACTCCTGCACATGAACATCCTGTGAATCAATCATATTTTTAATGGGTATGATACAGCAGAAAAAAACCGTTTACATTGCGATTGTATCAGCAGGAATTATTTTAGTATTACTAACCTTTAGAAATCAAAAAGTACCCTATGTCCCTCCTGATCATAATGTGGTTAAAAGTAATAATAATCCATCATCCCAAAGATCAGAACAATGGAATATTGGAAAAATATTAATTGATTTTCCCGGAGGATGGGCAAGAGAAACTCCATCTTCCTCCATGAGAATCGCTCAATTTCGAATCCCAAATGAAAATGGGAGCGAAGGTGAATTAGCGGTCTTTAGCAAAATAGGAGGAAGTATTGAACAAAATCTCTCCAGATGGGCAGAACAGTTCAAACAGCCTGATAATAGTGATTCAAAAGAAAAAGCGTTGACTGACACACAAATTATTTCCGGAATGCCTGTAACTTTTATGTATTTAACCGGGACTTTTCTTTCCGGAGGGATGATGGGCAGCCCTTTGATTGAGAAACCAAATTATGCATTACATGCGGCAATTGTTGAGATTCCTGATGATGTTTATTATTTTAAAATGACAGGACCGGAATCCACTGTGATGAAATGGAAAAAAATATTTCGGGAAAAGATGTTACAATTAAAATATGCGGGATAATCCATTATCTGCCATATATGCAGACTTATTATTCATTAAATGACAAGGATTCAAGTTTTTAACAATGGTATATTCTTTGACTAAATAGAACCATTGAAAAAAGAAAGGATTAAATGACAGAAGAAAAGAAAAACGAAATTGTGAAAACTGATCAGGACGATCTGAACGTGGAAGTTTATTCGGTAATGCCGTTACGGAACACCGTTTTATTCCCTCAGCAGGTCATTCCCATTTATGTGGGGCGGGAAAAATCATTAAAACTCATTGATAATTTAGACAAGAAGAATAAATATATCGTTGTGGTTGCTCAGGAAGATGGTTCTATAGAAAATCCGAAACCTGAAGATCTATATGCTTACGGTACACTTGCTATGGTTTTGAAGGTTTTCGAAATGCCGGACAGCAGCAAATCAGCCATCGTCCAGGGAGTGGACAGGGTTAAGTTATTATCATTTATTGAAACTGATCCGTACTACAGGGCAACCATCCAGCGGGTAAAAGAACCCAAAGTTGCGGATGATCTTGAATTAGATGCATTGGTGAAAAATCTGAGAGGAACATTCAAGGAATTGATTCAGGTTGCACCCAATCTTACAGAAGAACATTCCGGGATGCTGTCCAATATTCAAAAACCAAACCGTTTGGCAGACAGAGCCATTTCCCTGCTGACACTTTCCAATTCTGAAAAACAGACTATCCTTGAAGAAATGGATATTAAAAAACGTGTGGAAGAAACCAACTCCATTTTATCCAAGGAAATAGAAAGAATCAAATTAGGAGAAGAGATTCAGAGTGAGGTTCAGGATGAAATAGCCAAATCGCAGCGTGAGTATTATCTCAGAGAACAATTGAAAGCGATTAAAAAAGAGTTAGGCGAGGATGAAGGGTCCATGGAATTGACGGAACTGGAAGAACGGATCCGAAAAACCAAGATGAATAAGGATGCGGAAAAAGTTGCAATGAAAGAATTGAATCGCCTGGAAAAAATTCCCACTCAATCTCCTGAATACTCTGTTGCCAGAACTTATATTGAATGGCTGACAGACTTGCCCTGGTCTGTATCAACTGAAGATCAGATTAAGATAAATAAAGCCCAAAAAATACTGGATGAAGATCATTACGGTCTGGAAAAAGTTAAGGAAAGAATTCTGGAATATCTGGCGGTTCGAAGATTAAAACAGAAAAAAGATCCGAAGAAGTCTGTGAAAGGACCCATTCTTTGTTTTGCTGGTCCACCGGGAGTGGGAAAGACCTCATTGGGGAAATCAATTGCCCGAGCCATGGGACGAAAATTTGTCCGCATATCATTAGGCGGGGTGAGGGATGAAGCAGAAATAAGAGGACATCGGCGAACCTATATCGGCGCACTACCGGGGCGAATCATTCAATCTATGAAAAAAGCCGGAACTAACAATCCTGTTTTTATGCTGGATGAAATTGACAAGCTTGGTTCAGACTTTCGTGGAGACCCCTCTTCTGCTATGCTGGAAGTGCTGGATCCCGAACAAAACCATGCTTTTAACGACCATTATCTGGAAGTGGATTTTGACCTGAGTAACGTCATGTTCATTTCCACAGCTAATTACAAGGATGCGATTCCTCCCGCATTGAGAGACAGGATGGAAATTCTGGAATTTTCGGGATATATCCAGGATGAAAAACTGAAGATAGCTCAAAATCATTTAGTCCCAAAACAAATCGATGAAAACGGATTAGGGAAAAAGGATGTATCAGTGGATTCGGGAGCAATAAAAGAACTGATAGAATCCTATACACGGGAAGCAGGAGTACGGAATCTTGAAAGAGAAATTGCCAATGTACTTCGAAAGGTTGCCAGAGATAAAATCGAAAAGAAAACCAAGAAAACAAAGGTGAATAAAAAGAAAGTGGGTGAATATCTTGGAGCTCCAAGGTTTTATTCAGAAATAGCAGAAAGAGCAACCAAACCCGGAGTAGTTACAGGACTTGCCTGGACGGCTGCAGGGGGTGACATTTTATTTATCGAATCCTCAAAAATGAAAGGGAAGGGAAATCTGACACTTACGGGACAATTGGGAGATGTGATGAAGGAATCTGCTACGGCTGCATTAACATACGTTCGATCTCATACTGATATTTTGGGAATTCCTGGAGATTTTCATGAAAAGACCGATGTCCATGTTCATGTCCCTGCAGGAGCTATTCCAAAGGATGGACCTTCTGCTGGAGTTGGGATGTTTACGTCCATGGTTTCATTGATGACAGGATATTCTGTACGGGATAAGGTAGCCATGACGGGAGAAATCACTCTTCGGGGAAATGTACTTCCTATCGGCGGAGTGAAGGAAAAGGTCACAGCAGCCCATAGATCCGGGATAAAAACGGTGATATTACCGGCTCATAATAAAAAAGATTTAGAGGAAATTCCGGAACATATCAAGAAAGATTTAACATTTCATTTTGCCAAGGAAATCATGGATGTAATTGATATAGCCATCCCGGAAGTAAATGGAAAACAGAAGAAAAAACCCACCAAATCCAAAACTAAGAAAAATATAAAAAAGAAATAAGATTGGGTGCTTAGCTTCCGCCTACATCACCTGTTGATGATTACGGAGGACAGGCAGCTGGTAAAACCAGTGTCGCTTACATATTTGTTTTTTGAAATGGTTTGGGCGCTTAGCTCAGCTGGTCAGAGCGCTGCCCTTACAAGGCAGAAGTCACTGGTTCAAGTCCAGTAGTGC
>CAZFKU010000020.1:0-22816 GCA_964518835.1 uncultured bacterium | reverse complement strand
GCTGTCAAAAACGGATATTTTCGCATCCTTTCGGGGAAGAATTTCACCGTTCACAAATATTTTAATTTGATCATTTCGATCATCATGTATGTATGTATGAGTACTCACTGATTTGGTTATTCTAATTTAAAAACAGATACAATTGATTGTGAATTTAATGGAGAAACTCCCCATTTTTATTTTTAATAATGGACAATTCGTTCAGTTATCCAATCACTAAAATAACGCATAAATAAAAGGTGCCAATGCTGACCCTTCTGTCAAAACAATTAACGTACCAAAAAGTACTAAGAAAACAATAATTGGCATTAACCACCATTTTTTTCTGGTTTTCATATAATCCCAGAACTCTGATAAAATAGATAATTTTGACATCCTTAATCCTATTTATTAAAACTGTTTATAAAAATTTTCTTTTTCAATTTTACCCTTTGTGCGATAGTTCCAGAATGTCTTGTCATCTTTGTTCCACTTTAATTCTAAAAAATGCTTTCCGAACATTCTTGAAATTAATCCGATTGGTGTCAGAATTAAATAAAATAAAAGACATAGAATCACTCTTGTCATAACCCAACCCAAGATAGTCGCAAATATCATCCAAACCCAATAAATTGGTTTTAGAATAACTGGGATTGCAACACCAAGGAGAGATAAAACTATCCCAGTGATTAGAAATATTTGAAAAGACTCATTTTCTTTCCAGAATAAATAAACGGCAATGATCAGCAATATTATACCGATTGTTATACCAAACTTCCGCAGGTCGCTTTTTTCACTTTTTATATTTTTTATTTCATTTAACATAATTCAATCAGGTTCAAATTCATTATGCCAATCTGAATCCCTTTTTAGGGGATTTTGATCCTTTTTATCCAATAAATAATTCCCCATTATCAGGTAGTCCATTTCTGTTCGCATGAAACAAAGATAGGCATCTTCCGGTGTGCAAACAATGGGTTCTCCCCGCACATTAAATGAGGTGTTCACAATGACTGGACATCTATATTTTTCATTAAACACAGTCAATATTTCGTGATATTGAGGATTAGTTTTTTTATTCACTGATTGAATCCTGGCAGAATAATCCACATGTGTAACTGCCGGGATTTCAGAACGAACTGCATTCAACTTTTCAAGTCCAAAATAAGCAATTTGTTCTTCTGACATTTTTACCTGCTTGTCTTTTTGAACTTTCGCAACCATCAGCATATAAGGACTTTCTCTGCCAATCTCAAAATATTCCGAAATATTTTCCACTCTAATCGATGGCGCAAACGGACGAAAACTCTCACGATATTTAATTTTCAGGTTCATCGTTTTCTGCATATTTGACGATCTGGCATCCCCTATTATGGATCTGGATCCCAATGCTCTTGGTCCGAATTCCATCCGTCCTTGGAACCAGCCAATTACCTTTTCATCAGCAAGTAAATCTGCAATTTTTATCGGCAACTCTTCCTCCGTCAAAGTTTTATAAGAATAATTATTTTCATTAAGAAATGATTTGATAATGGTGTTCTTAAATTTCGGACCAAGATAGCTGCCTTTCATAAAGTCTGATTTGTTATCGGCTTTTCTCCGATTCTCCAGATACTGATACCAGGTGAACAAAGCACACCCTACCGCACCTCCTGCATCTCCGGCGGCAGGCTGAATCCATATATCATCAAATATTTCTTCCCGAAACAATTTTCCATTTGCAACACAATTCAGGGAAACACCGCCGGCAAGGCAAAGGTTTTTCATACCTGTCTCTTTTCTCACATGCTTAGCCATCTTAAGTACAATCTCTTCTGTAACCTCCTGTATTGAGCGGGCTAAATCCATTTCTTTTTGTGTTAATTCAGATTCTGGTTTTCTTGGTGGACTTTCAAACAGGTTATGAAATTTTGAATTTGTCATTGTTAATCCTGAACAATAATTAAAATAATCCATATTCATTTTGAATGAACCATCATCCTTGACATCAATCAGGTTTCTGTAAATTAGGTCCTTAAATTTTGCTTCCCCATAGGGTGCCAATCCCATCACTTTATATTCACCTGAATTAACCCTGAATCCCGTATAATAGGTAAATGCTGAATAAAGCAATCCGAGAGAATGTGGAAATTGAATGTCTGCAAGTAGCTCAACTTGGTTGTCTTTACCAATACCAAAACTGGATGTTGACCATTCGCCAACACCATCCATGGTTATAAAAGCGGCTTCTTGAAATGGGGAAGGGAAAAATGCTGATGCAGCATGGGATTCGTGGTGCTCAGGAAAAATGATTTTTCCGGAGTAATCCAATTCTTCTTTGATCAGTTCTTTGATCCAGAGTTTTTTCCTGATCCATAAAGGCATTGCTTTTAGAAATGATTGAATACCAACTGGAGCAAACGCAAGATAAGTCTCCAGTATTCGTTCGAATTTCAGAAATGGCTTATCATAAAAAGATACATAATTCAAATCTGCACTATCTATTCCTTCTTCTCTCAAACAATATTGAATCGCATTAGAAGGAAAAGAATGATCATGTTTTTTCCGGGTAAAACGTTCTTCCTGGGCTGCAGCGATTATTTCACCGTCCCGCACCAGACATGCTGCACTGTCATGGTAAAATGCTGAAATCCCAAGTATGTTCATATATCCAGCAGGATATTTTTGTTAATTATCCGGGTGGGATTCTGCATCGAGAATTTGGTGATAAAAAGTTTTTGCCCGTGTATAATTTGGCTGGGTTCTGATTATATGTTCCAATTCTGTTTTCGCATTTTCGATGTCTCCCAACATATAATAGGCACCACTGAGATTAAATCGTGCCTGTGCATCTCCCGGTGCTAATTCAATGGCTCGTTCAAGATATGGAATCCCTTCTTTTGCTTTTTTGTTTTGTATGAGGATGCTCCCTGCCATTTTGCAACAATACATATCACCTCCAAGCAAAACTGCCTTTTTTAAATTTATCAAAGCTTCATCCAATAAATTTAGGTCAATTTGATATTCAGCAAGGGCTTTATAACTTTTCCAAACATTAGGGAACGCCTTTACAAGTGCTTCATATTCTTTTAATGTTTCCCGTGATTTTCCAATGTCTTTATATCTGTCTGCTGTATAAATATGCGCTTCCCAGTAAGATTTCTTATTTGCTAATAAATCAATTGCAACGGAGTCCTCTAAAGTTGCAGGATTTAAATCTACTAATTTTACAAAACGGTTATGTTTCTTAAAAGGCCAACCGGAGGTAAGAATGTTTATTCGATATTTTGCTGTGGAAAAATCCACCTGTGTGACTCCAGTATTCTCCCGGTATAGACTGTCAGAGGAACTATTTCTCACACCAGTATTTAAAATGTCATAATTTAAAATAGCATTTGCGAAAGTTTTACTTAGGATAAAATTTCCTTCAAGAGATGGGTGCAAATGCTCCAGTATATACTCTTTCCCAATCAAACCATTTTTGCTTTCAGATTCCATCATTTTTTCTACGTTAGCAATGAACATATTATTAACATTTTCCAATGATATAATTTGCTCATTCAAACCACTGGCTGCACGGAAACGAAGACCGTCATAATCTCTTGCATTTTTATAAAATACCTTTGAATCTTTAATTCTGCCTAAAAATTCGCTGCACCTCCCAGCATAAAATTGCAGAATTGCATAATATGGATGTAATTGAATTTGATCTTCAATCACTGATAATGCTTCAGAATATTTCCCCTCAATCATTAATGCCTTAATGACTTTCAATCTATTTTGAAGTTTTTCCTTTTTGGTTGGATCTTTAATTAAAGAAATGAAGGGTTTTTGATCTCTGAGATTGGAAACAAGTGTGCCCACTAAAACAGGAATATCCTTTTCCTCTGTCCATTGAATTATATCTTTAAGATTTTCTCCAAAATTTTGCATAGTTCGAATATAAATCTCAGAATTGAAGGGTATTTCCTGTTCCTTTGCCATTTTTGACATGAGTGTTTCCACTCCGGGCGATTTTGTTAAGTTTGGAGTGGGTCGGAGAATCCTGATTATTTTTTGAAAAAGTTGATATATCTTCAATTGCTTTAATTGGATATATGCTAAAACAGCATTTCTTCCTCCTAAACTCTGGAATAAACTGCCTTGATTTGAACCTGTACCCAAGGCACCATAAAATTCATTATGCCCGGCATAGATTAGTAACAGGTCCGGTGAATAATTCAGGCATTCTTTTGCAAAATCCCTCACAGTATACGAATTGACAGCCGTCATGCCGAGATTTATTACTTCAAGCTCATAATCGGGATATGCTGAATTAAGGAGGTCTCTTAACATCGTAGGGAAGCCACCGTTAAAAAAATATGGATACCCGGCAGTTGTGGATCCTCCCAAAACAAAAATACGCTTTGTGTTGGGTTTCTTTTGTTTCCAAAAAGAATCAACGGTTCCAAATCCGGTCATGTCCTTTTCAGAAAAATAACGCAGGCTTACGTTGGAATTGGCAATCAATAGATATTCATTTTCGTGATATGGGATGAATAAACTCAAATCTTCACCATAACTTATTGCCTTCAAGAATAACTCCAGCAAAATGAAAAATGAAATTGGTAAGAAAATCAATAGAAATTGAAAAGCCCATTTCTTTGATGTTGATAGGGGGTTTTTGACAGAACTGGTTCCGGGTTTATTTAACATTTGAAAAAACCGTATCAAGAAAAGTTTCGTTATATAAAACCGGGTACTTTATAGATAAACTGTCTGTTATTTCATTTAATTTTTTACCGGAAATATGGTATGCATTATCCGGTTTGTTTTGACTAAAAACAAATTGTGAAATAAATGTGTACGCAAAATAATTATCCTCAGCATCTCTTCGCCGGACTCTAACGGATTCACTTTTGTCCAATCCCAAATTTCGTGCCTCCTGTCCGAGAATTATATCACGAAGAATTCTGTAAAATCCCACAAGGATATCCCGAGTTAAAACATCCATTGAGATCGTTTCTAAACGAATAATAAAATCTTCTACAGTCATTTTTCCACCTTCAAATTCTGCAAGAGTTTCATTTTTTATATCATATAAGGAAGTACGAATAAATTCTTTATCTTTAACTGATAAATAATAATTTAATTTATTACCGTTTTTATTTTTTATCCTTGAATCCATGATCCCACATACGTAAAAAACAAGTGAATCCATAATTACCACAGATTTTGACTCCATTAATTCATTGACATAATTATCCGCAAGAATTCGCTGTTCTTTCATCTTAATTTGTCTTTTTAACCACTGTTTCTGCTTTTGAAAATCAGACTCAGCAAGAAACACATTCCTTCGTTCGTTTTTTTTATGTAGAATATGCCATCCGTAGGCAGAGCGTACCGGGAAAGAAATTGAATCTGATTTCATAGTGTATGCGATTTTTTCCAGAACTGGATCCAGAATATTATATTGCAACCAACCAAGATTACCACCGCTTTCTGCTAGTTCCTTATCCCTGAATACATTCATCGCTTTTAAATTGAATAGCGCTGTATCCTGATTTATTTCTGTAAACACAGAATCTGCTTCTGCTTTATTTTGAAAAAATAAGTGTCGGAGGTGAACCTCCGTGTTAAACCATCTAAAATGATCATGCAATATTGAATCAACTATAATTGGAATCTTTTGGGAAATCTGGAAAGAAAAAAGTGCTTCCCGTAAAGCTAATTCTTCTTCAAAATAGATTTTTTCCAGTGAAAGAGAATCTAAACCAAGGTTGTTTTCTCTCCCCGCAAGTGCCAGAAGTTTCTTTTGTATAAGTTTTTCTGTATGTTTTCTTCGGGTCTCAGGAGAATCCACTTTTTTTGAATATAAAATCACATCCTGATAAGTCCTGAGGAATTCATCCTTTGACACAACTGTCTGACCTACCTTTGCTACATAATCAGGGTTTTTCTTCTTTTGAGTACAACTAAAAATTACAATAAAGAAAATAAAGCAAATGATTCGATCATGGATGAAACTCATGGGTTAAATTTAAAAAAGGGGCAGTAGCACCGCCCCTTTTTCATACAGAAAATTTAATGAAAAATTATTTTAACACTAATATTTTAAGCTCGAGCAAAACAATATCACAAAGAAGGCAATACGGGAGGAATAGAGGGAGTAGACTATTTAAAAATATCCTTTTGCATTGCCTCTTTGTGACACAAAATTACTTCATTAGAATCATCTTTTTAATTGCTATAAAATCACCAGCTTCAACCGTATAAATATACACTCCACTTGAAACAGGATCACCACTGGTGTTTGTACTGTTCCACAATGTTTGGTGATATCCGGCAGAATGTAAACCATTCACAAGATCTGTCACTTTTTGTCCCATTATATTGTAAACACTGATCTTAACAAAGTTATCATTAGGTAATTCGAAACTGATGGATGTAACCGGATTGAATGGATTCGGGTAATTTTGTGAAACAGCATAAGTCAATGGAATGACCGGTACACGGTTCAGGGAAAACCCGCTTACATCCCCGCTTACAACAATCTCACCTGAATCATACAATTCAAACTCATTACCATCATCAGATGTCAAAACCCACCTCAATTGATCTCCTGCATCAATATTGATGGTATATGAAATAGTAAGTCTGTCAGAATTATTCATTACTTCAATTAAACCATTTGAATTAGTGATTTTCATATTATCAGTAAACCGTGCATCCATCGATCCTGCCGGAGGTTTGGGGGGAAGCTGATAACTTGGGAGTTCTACTTCTGGTATAGCTACACCAAAAAAGAGGTCACTCCCGTTGAAACTGAGTCTATTGGAGTTTACCGTGCGATCAGTAAATGCAGCCGATGTTCTGGCTGTACCATTACTTGAAATGGTGATAGTACCACTTGAACTTGCGTTTACCCAATATCCTTTACCGGGTGTTATTTCTGAAGGACCAGTATACGTCCCGGTAAATCCATATATTGTACCGGGAACAATGATTTCATCAGGATCGGAGATATTTGATAAATCTACTGCGTCACTTATCCCGCTGAAAAGATTCCAACCCTGGGAAAGATTAATTGTGATATTGGATATAGGCGAACCTGTAACTATTGTGTTTCCTGCATCCGGAAAATTAAGCCAATAACCATTCCCTGGAACTAATGTACTCACATTTTCATAGGTTCCGGTAAATTCGTAAAGAGTCCCTGGCACTGAAGCGGGATATATTTCTGTCCAGGATCCATCATCAACACCTACAGGCAAACCAACCAAATTCCAGCCTGAATAATTCTCTATATTAACCGCAACCCCAGTAGGCCATTCATTATCCGGGTTGTTCTCACCAAAGCGCCCCGTAAAAGAATATTCAGCTACATCCACAGGAAGCAAAAAGACACGGTCTGTTCCAAATCCCGCCTCATTGTCCACCGCTCCGTTTGAACCAGGTGCATCTACCTCTATACCCGGATACCAGGCTCCAAACTTCGCCATGAATAAATTGCTGTGACCTGCAGGTAATGACAATGTCCCGGTGAATACATCATCACCGTCATCATCCGTTAACCTGGGCATGTCCGGACTGGCGGGAGTCTCGCAATCTGAACCCATACAGTCACCCCAAGTGTACCAACCATTCAAATATGAACCGTTGAATACCATGGTGTCGGGCTTCTGAACAAACGGTTCACCCGTGTTGGCATTCAGTGTCCCATCTATCCACTCCACCTCAAAAGATATGGTTACATCATTCTGTAAATCCTCACCCGTAGGTAAAATGTTCGGCTGGGCAGGATCCAGTGTCATGTCTTCACCTGTCCAGGAAAATATACGGTTGTCTCCCGTCTCCCAACCGGTGTTGTTCCAGTCCTCATCCGGATTAGCCTTAAACTTCCAGGCAACTTCATTGCCTACATTCTCCGAAAATGTCACTGACAAAACATATAAATTCGGATCCACCAGGTCCGGAGACAAAGCATCACCGCCACCCCAGCCATTAAAACTCCCCCTGACTTCCAAAGTGTCAAGCGCAGGATCAAACCCTACCATGTTGCTCATGTCCGCCTGGAACGTTACTGTTGCTTCCACAACGTTCGGTGGGGTACAACCCTCGCAGGAACCAAAACACACTGCATCAAGTGTCTCGTCAAAATCACCGGGAGTGAAAGTACGGTTGCCATCGGTGGCACAATCTGATGGAACTCCTTCATCACTGCCCCAGGCATTCCCATTAATAAACTTGTAAAATACCGTCTCACCACTGGCTACTGCCAATGTCACTGCATATACACTGTCACCCACTGCGCTCAGGGCTGTGGCTGCAGGATCCCATCCCTGCATACTGCCTGCTATGTGGACGCCCTCCAAAGATACTTCCTCATTGGTCATGTCCACCTGAAATGTAATGTTTACCTGACCACAGGCAAGACAACTTGAAAAACATACCGGACCTACCGTCTCATCTGTTTCTCCCACTACATGAACACGGTTGTATCCTCCAAATCCGTTATCAACTCCGCAGTCTCCAAGACCGGTGTTGTCCTCCTGACCACCCCAGCTGTTTCCGTTTAAAAATGTGTAGTAATGTTCATCACCTGCGGTAAGATCATCAAATGTTATCTCATATACCCCGTCTCCGTCTGTATCAGTCAACTCAGATAATGCAGGATCCCATCCCTGCATACTGCCGGCTATGTGGACTCCGGTAGAATCTACAGTCTCATTGGACATATCCACCTGAAATGTTACAGAAGTTGCAAATGCAATTGAAAATAGAGATAATGTGATAATAAATGATTTCATATTAAAACTCCTTTTGATTATTAAAGAATAGGATGAAAAATTCTTATCTGCGTATTTCATCGTTAATATATCGAATTATTTTTCAATATTATTAGTATCTCTTTTAAGAGTCACTAATATTTGTACACAGAAAATTAATCATTAAATATTAAAGTTTCAACAGTTTTATGATGTTGTATAAAAAATGTGTTACACATCAAATCCTAAATAAAAATGAATGATAAAAACCATAATCATCATCGCAAAAATATCTAATTTTAGTATCGAAATGATATGGTGACTTTTTGCGGAGTTCCTAATCTGCCGAATTCCTGATATGCGTAATCCAACACCCATATTACACGTCCCATTTTGATATGAACACCACACCCAAGTGTGAATTCTTCTTCAGTATTTCTTTGAAATAGATTGTGAAATCCCCCACGTAAAAAAACTGTATTATTAAAATTTAATTCCGAACCTATGTTAAGACTTTCTGTGTTATCATTGGGATGGATGGCATCTGAAGCGACAGTTATAAACAAACCGGGATGAAAAACCGAAAAAGAATAGGCAGTCCCAAAACGAAAAATAAGGGGTAGATCAAATTTGTCCGTAGAAAGATTTGCATTAATATGTTCCGGGTCAGATTCCAAAGTCGGATCCAAATCTGTCTGGATGATCAAATCCCTGCCTTTCATTTGCATTTTGTTACCAAAATTAGATATACTCATTCCCAGAGTAAATCCCTTGATCTGAGTTTTATAAAGTGTACCAATATCAACGGCGAATCCTGCTGCGGAAGAATTATAAATGAATTCATTGATATATTTTGCAGTCAGTCCAACAGAGAATTTATTTGTTAGATTCTTTGCATAGGTTAATGCGCCTAAATAACTCCCTGCTTTGAAAGTCTGTCCCAGTTCTCCCTCCGGATCATGGGTGGTTGTGACCAGCATTTCATCCATATGGAGGTAGGAAATTGTACCTCCAATTGTCCCGATATTCCCCAAATTAATCACAGTACCGACAAAATCATGATCTATATCCAAGAACCAATTGGTATGATCAAACAATCCCTGAATATTTTTTACGTTTGTAATTCCTGCGGGATTCCAATAAAGTGCAGAGGCATCATCTGCAACAGCAGTAAATGCACCTCCCATTGAAATTGACCTGGAACTGATCCCGATTTTCAAAAACTGTCCGGAAGTTGTACCTACTTTTGAAACAGATTGAGCTTGCACTGAAAAAACAGTACAAAAGAAAATCGCAATTATGCTTTTTGTGAAATAAGAATTATTCATGCTTATTTAATTACCGCAAATTTTCCTGTAATCGGTTCAAAATCGAACTGGGAATTTCCAAGTGGTTCAATGTAATAAATATAAATCCCGTAGGAAATATCCAAGTTTTCAGTAGTCAACATATCCCACTCAGCAGACCCGTCATCAATACCCGTTTCATGCGAAATTACATCCACCAATTCTCCTGATAGATTGTAAATCCTGATTTCGCAGTCTGGTGGCAAATGATTGAAATGGATTGACCGTGGACCTCTTCCGGTTGCATAGGGATTCTGTCCTTCCCAACTTGCTCCGGCAACATAGGGATTGGGAACAACTTTTACCTGGTTCAATTCCATTCTCATCCTTTGTTCATTCAGGTACGGAGCGTTCGATACAAATTCAAATACATCCTCACTGGTAAATGATTTAGTAACCATTATATCTAAGGTGTCACCAAGCGTTGGAGAATGAAGGAAGGGAGTGTTATCGTTAGTTGAGGAACTGATTGCCCATGTAACTATTGTAGTGTCGCCAATATCTTCCAAAAGAATAATTCGGTCACCGTATGAAAAAAATCCTGTATCAGCAAATGTGACATTCCAAACGGTATCACCATCCACAACCATTGGATCACCTGCAATGTGAAAATAATCATAAACTTCAGGAGTGAAAACACTGTCAGGAATTGTGTACAGCCAAGTTTGATCCAGAAAAGCGAAAGGGATTTCGGAATTGTCGTATGGATCACGAATTATAAAATTTGTTCCGGTATTTTCAATGATGGTTGTATCACCATTGGATTTGATCAGATCCAAAGTCCGACTCTCTCCGGATAATTCGTTAGAAAAAATGATCTGTACGTCCCGGGGATATTCCGCACCTGCTGTGCTGTAGCCGGCAAAGCTGAATGGAACAAATACAATACTGTATTCGGTTTGATATTCAGGATAAAAAAGTGCAGATATTTTACTCACATCCCAGTTGTTATTAATCAAAATCTGCATCCCGGAAAAAATAGTTTTATCGTCGTCCAGAGCCTGAGTCCAATATACAACTGTATCAGGCTGGTTGAATTCTGTGACATCCACAATCATAAAGTGGGTTGTGACCGGCAACATTTCTTCCATATCATTTGTATCCACATCCGGTTCTCCCAAATCAGGCTGCTGATTCCCTTCCGTACCACCGGGGTTCGTAACCGGATTATAATTGTCCTGATTCAAATCCAAGCCTTCTGTCCAACCGGGGTTCTGATCACTCAGGCATCCTCCGGAACCATCTTCAAATTCATCCCGGCATCCATCAGAACCCACATCTTTATCAAATTCAGCATTTCCATCTAAAAATGGTTCGCCGACTTCCTCAACTTGGTAAAGTCCGTCATTTTCAGTCCCCCAGTCATCACATTCCCCCATCTCATTAATATCTTCATCGTCAATTAGTCCATCACCATCATTATCAAATCCGTCAGTACAGTTCCACAATCCATAATTATCGTGGTGGGGGTCAGGGTTTCCTATGGGAGGCGGCGCACCGCTGTAGCCCGGTTCAAGATAATTGACAATTCCATCCACACCAAAATCATTCCAATTAATTATTCCATTTTCTTCGCCTTCGTCAACAGTTTCGGGTAGTCCATCCAATCCAAAATCGTAATATACTTCAGAGGAATCCCAGATTCCATTTGAATACAAATCATCAACGGAAACCCAATCACCATCATCATCCAAACCGTTCAGCCGACTGTCCTTAAAATTTATTTGATAAACGTGTCCGGAAGGGATCTTTGCCGGATCAAGATTTTTTAATGTGATCGAACCGGTGCCTCTTGATTTATGAATGGGGTAAACTTCTTCATCCTGCGGAGGCACTACATACCCGGCAGAAGGGGCATCGGGGATTACAGACACAACATTGGTTGCAGTTTGTACATTTCCGCTTTTGTCAATAGTAACAAATTTTGATGTCTCAGCCGGTATTATTTCTTTTTCAATGTCCCCGTGATCATATGCTGTAACCGCATAAAAATAGCGATGACCATTCATTACTGTTGTATCTGTCCAACTATGAACCAGTCCGCTGTTTTCACCTAAATTGAATAGAATACCATCAATATCAATCGGGAAGAATCCAGAATGATCGTTATCAAGATCATATTGCTTGATCGGAATATCAAACTTATGGGAACCGTATGCGTCTGTAATTTGTCCGGCATCCGTGAACTGTGTATCTGTAGCTTTGTATATTTTATATCCTTCAAAATCATAACCAGAAAGCCTGTCATAGGAAGATTCTGCTCTGTCATCCCAATAAATGGTCACATATCCATCACCGGCATAAGACCAAACTGTTGGTAATTCAGGAGCTTTTGCAAAATTGTAATTCTGGTTGTAAATGGTTTGAACAGTCTGCTTGTTTCTCACTAAATCCGGTAAATTGTCTCCGAACAGAAGAGCTAGAGAAAATCGTTCCGTTTGACCGGTCTGAAGAGGGAAATATCCGGAGCCAAAAAGAAAATCAGCATCTACATTTTGAATGGACTTGTTAAAATACCCCGGGTCCAATTTATTCCAAAGACCCTCATCCCAACCCATATCGGAAAATGTACCAAAGGTAAAATAAAAAAAACTGGATAAACCGATCTGATCCGATTCATCGATGTCCGTTTTATCAATGTTTGGTTCACCGGGAAAATCTGTACCTGCTCCGGATGTAGGTTCTCCATCTCCTTCTCCATAAAATGTATCTCCGCTTCCGGGAGCCCCGTCCCGTCCCACGTCATCGGTTTCTGGGTTCCAATCTCCATCATTATCAATCCCGTCACTGCGGGATTCATCAATCAGTAAATTATCCATTCCTGCACCGGTAAAATAATTAATATATTTCAATCCAGTATAAAGGTACACATCTTCAAATAAATTCGGCGCAATTTCGATTGAATACCCGTTGTTTTCATCAATCAATCCATTCAAATTATCATCTATAAGATTCCGTTCAATCTCTTCATAGGAAACATAGGGATAAAAAATTATGGAGTTTCCGTTGTACAGAATTACAATTGAGTCAGTTGGCATTGACGTTGTTGTTCTTTCAAAAGTTTCATAATTTATAATGATCACTGAATCTGCAGGTGCGTATGAAATTGGGTCAAACATGTCTTCGGTGATCTCATCTCCGGAACCATACATTCCGTCTCCATCGTTATCAATTCCGTCCACAGCATTTCCCGGACTTTCAAGAAAAGCATAACCTGCTAATCCTACAGGTGACCAACCTCCTGCTCCTATTCCACCCAGACCGGTTTCAAGATCGGTGTTGTTGTCATAGGAATATGCAATATCGTCCACCTTATCAAAATCTGCATAATCATCCGAAGAATCACCGTCTCCTCCTGTAATAGTTCCTACAATAGCACCAAACACCATTTTATTATGAACATTGTCACCAATGTTTTCGATATCATAAAGCCAAAACAACACATCTTCAGCCATGATGTGATTCCATTGTAATCCTCTCACATGGGCATTCAAACCCAAACCTTTTCGCTCCAAGTCTGAACTATCCGGATAAAAATTAAACTCTGTGTCATTCGCATCATCCATTATAAAATAACTTTCCTGTTCCGCATTTTTCTGGTCTTTTCCGAAATATCCATTCCAGTTTTCAGACCAACCCGGATCAAGTTCATCGCTCATTTTATCGGGCCAATTATCAGGCCAAGTGTTTGGATGAGTTGGATTATCCGGATCAGAAGGAGGTCCCATATGACTCATGGCAACAAGATTAGAATCATCATTCACATAGCCCATGAGCGGCTCCCAGCCCCAGTGAGTGTCTGTCCCCGGTGCAATCTCACTTCCTCTGGGACTATAGGTTGTTACGACACTGTGCTTTATAATCCCATCGGTTGTCATAATCTCCGATCCTACCAGAATCCCAACATCACCGATATATTCATGTGTGGAATTTATAGGCCATTCTCCTCCAATATCGTTTGGTTCATCCATCCATCTGCCAACAAGACCGTAATTATAAAATGTTGTCCGAACCTTATTTCCTGAATGTACATTCTTTGCCCGGGCTAATGTTGTGCCATGAGGAGTGCCTGCTGACACGATGGTGAATGACAGAAGTGTGAATACAATCAATCTTGGGATTATAAATAGTTTTTGGCGGTTCATTCAGGAATTACTTTCAATGGGAGATCATATATTTATATGTAATCCAATATTAATTTTCCTTGGATCAGAAAACCAGTCAGGGTGATTTATGTGTTCCTGAAGATGTCCGATTCTGTCCATGCTTGTATCCGGAACATCTTTTGCGGTGAGTGTGTAAGTGCCTCTTCCTGTATCATTCCAGACAGTTCTTTCATTGCGGACATCGAACACATTGTATATGTTGCAGAACAATGTACAGCTTAAACCTGCGATGCTGACTTTATATGAAGAACGAAAATCCATTTCAAAAAACGTTGGTTTTCTATCGCTATTTTCTGCAAATCCCGAAAAAGCACTTGCTCCGGAAATGGTCCCCAGTTTGAACTCCGGTGTGTAGGGTGTCCCGCTCCAGTATTTTGCAATCAGTGAAGAAGAAAAGTTTTTTCCCCCTAAGGTCACTGTTCCATTCAATGTGTGGGTTTGGTCCCAATCAAGGGGAATCAACCTTTGGAGTGGTTCCTCATCACTCTGCGCACTGTGGTAGGCATCATTCGGATTGGAATAGGTACCTTCCGCAACCATCCAGGAATAATCAAGTGAAAAACCAAATCCATGAGTGAAACCACGATTAATTGCAACTGTAAATCCCCGGGTGTTAGCATAATCCTTATTTTCATATTTATAATATGTTCCAACGGGAAATTTATTGATGGGAGCACCAATTCCTACCCAATCCCTTGTATCCCGGTAAAACAGGGTAAAATCAAAAGAGGTAAATGCAGCGATTTCCTGTTTTAAACCCACTTCATACATGACTGTTTTTTCCGGTTTCAGGGCTGCATTTCCCAGAATTCCGGCAAAATTTGATTCTCCAATTTCAAATTCAGGGTTAGAATACAGATATTCCAAATTAGGGATTTGAAAAAAATACCCATAAGATACATGGATAGCTCCCTTGTCCGTTATTGGATATGACAACCCGATTCTTGGACTCAATTGATAGGAAACCGGAGCAGGAGAATATCCAAATTCCCACCTGTATCCATCACGGATTTCCATCCATTTGGAATTAGATGAAATTGATGAGTTCAACAGGTTTTCTGCTTTCACTGCGCCCTCAGTTGTTAATGAATCGATTATGGAGACTTCAGTATGCAGTTCGGAATATTCATTTTCCCAAAACACCACAGTATCATTGATTGTTTCAGCCAGAAAATATTTTTTATTTCCCGGAAACCTGTCATTATCCGGTATAATCCAATCCGGATCAAAATAGTCGAAACGCAATCCAAAATTCAATATCAGATCATCCAATTCCAGTTTATCCTGAATATATGCTGAAAATTCAAAAGGATTTGCCCTGAAATAACTGTGAGAGTAGGTATGGGTGGGATAAATCGTCGGTTGGAATGGAAATACTTTTGAACCTGAAAGGGGATTATAGCCAATTGTATCTCCACTGGCAGAAAACCCCCATCCTCCTTCCATCAGATAATCAACACTTTTGTCATCAGCCCATAAATTAAATCGTTTCAGTTCAATACCGATTTTTACCTGATTGAAGCGATTCACTTGACTGGACAGGTCAAATTTCACCATTCTATAAGATGTCTGTCTTTCAAACCGTCCACCCTGAGTTCCGCCCGGAGAAAAAGACCATGCCGGTACATTCATAATTACCGGATCAACATAGCCTTCCGAATCACTTAGATCAGCAAATAAATACTCCCAAGATGAATCTCCGGCTGTAGTAACCGTCATGGTTGAATCTATAAAGTAATATTGAGGAGACATTATTTCATCTACACCATTTGAAATAATAATAGAGTCTCCCAATACCGAAAGGTCATCTTTTATGACAAACTCAAACGGAACATTTGTTTCATCTTCATAAAGGTATTCCCAGTATGCTGAAGAAAAATCTATGTATTTCAAATCATAATAGGTTTTCGGTGATAACGAATGAGTTAGAGTGAATATATGAGAATTATCTTCTTCAAAACGATTCATCAATCCATCTGGATTGTACTTAAAAAAACTGTCATAATTTTTATATGATTTTTCCGCATAAAAAAAACTGTGAGCTATTTTAATCTTAGGATTTGGTTTATATGTTAATTTTATCTGACCGGTTAATTTTGAAAAAGGGGAAAGGGGAACAATGTCCTCATTTCCAAAAAAAAGACCGTTCGATTGAAAAAGGTTTTTACCATAAAACCTATTCATTGTATTAAAGTATCTTAGGTTTGAGTAAAAGGAGAATTTATTTTTCAATCCGGGGACAGTACCACTCAGATGAGCATTCAAATTCCTGATCTGCAAGGGGTTCAATAAAATATTCAGCTTATCAACATATCCGTTTTCATCCAATGTGAATCTATGTTCACCCCATTGCGCTAATCCATCTCCTTCACCGATACTTGGTTCATTTTTCTGCCCGTTGTTATTACTGATACTTGAAGGAATCATTGAACCATTATCCAACGGATCTCCGGGATATCCGTCAGGTCCAACATCACTATTTAACGGCTCACCTGAATCAAATATCCCATTCTCATTTACATCATCGTACGGTTCGTCCGGGTCCCATTCCAAATTTCCGTTTTTATCATTGAACCATTCCGGTTCCTGCCATTCACCATCTCCATTAAGGTCATCAAATGGTTCCCAATTTGCAAATGGCGAAGACATTGTGAACAACTGGTCATCATACGTGTGGTAACCTCCTGTATATATTTCCAATCCTCCTTCAATTTTTTCACCTCCGTCTTTGGTGACAACATTTATTATTCCGGACATGGCATTTCCATATTCTGCATTGAACGTGCCGCTGATCACCTGTACTTCCTGAATGGAACTGTTCTGAATTTCCTGCCCGACACTGCTACCATCATAAGAATCAGTTGTAGAAATACCGTCCACCCAGAATGAAACTTCTCCGGACCTTCCTCCCCGAATATGCATCCCTCCGCCGGCATCTTTTACAATTCCTGCTTTTAACCCGACCACGTCTGTAATCTCCGCCACCGGTAGGTTTTCAATTTCATCCGATCCTACAACGGCTGTCATGGAGGTTTGATCCAGCCGGACCACAGGTCTTTCCGCAATAACCGTAACTTCCTGCCCTTCTATAATCTCCGTTGACAGTTCAAAATGAACGGTTGTTGTCAAATCAACAATTACCTGAACGCCTACAGTTTTTACCGTTGTATATCCTATCATTAGTGCCTTGAGATTGTACATACCGGGTGGAACATTTAAAACAAAATAACTTCCCTCCAAGTCTGTGGAAGTGCCTAACATTGTGTTTTCGATTAACACATTACAACCGACCAGGGGTTCACCAGTTTCCTTGTCCGTAATTACTCCGGTAATTTTTCCTGTGGTACCGGCATACAGCCCCGAGAGATTAAGGATAAAGATAAATAGGACGTGTTTTTTCATAACAATTAGAAATCCATTTTTGATTTTCATTCGAAAACTCAAATCTATTTAATCAGGAGTATCTTCCTGGTTTGTACAAAATCATTTGGTGAATTCCCTATAGGATTACCTGACTGTAGTTGAATTAGGTAAACACCTGCACTAACCAAAGACCCCTTTTCATCTGTGGCATCCCAACGGACAGATTTCCTTCCTTTTTCCTGAATAGCATTGACCAGTTGTCTCACCTCCCTGCCAAGCATATCATAGAGTGTCAGGTTAACATGAGACTGCTTAGGTAATTGGTAATGAAAAGTTGTGATTGGATTGAAGGGATTGGGGAAATTCTGGTGCAGAAAGTATTTTTCAGGTATACCCGGGTTTTGTTCCAAGGTGAATTTCCCTGCTGATGGAATTGTAATATTATCTGCTCCTGATAATACATAGCTGTTGCCTTCATCAGAGTTTAGAACCCAATTCAAATGTTCTTCTCCTTCAATTCTAATATTGTAGTCAATCGTAAGTTTTTCACTGGTATTTTCTACAATTATTTCCCCAAAATTACCACACAGTTTCGAATTCGTATTGAATCGGATGTCAAAATATTCTGCCGGTTTTCCCGAAGATACCACAGGGGGTTTTGGAGGTAAACTGAACCTCTGCCTTTCTCCTTCAGAGATATCAGTTCCAAAATATAAAACTTGAGGTAAATGATTTTCCCCAACGGGGCTTATCTGGAGTGTGTTTGCATTTAGCTCATATCCAAATTGTGAGTCTTTGGCTCTGTTCCCTGAATCTGAATTTATAGTTATTTCCCCACTTGACACGATGTTCACCCAGTATCCTTTTCCGGGTTCCAGATTAGTTGAATTCACATACGTACCGTTAAACTCATAAAAGGTCCCCGGTACAATTATTTCATCCAGATCAATGATTGATGAAACCGGCACTATGCTGGATACCCCACCGATGAGGTTCCATCCTTCCTCCAGAGAAATTGTAACGCTGTTGATGGAACTGCCTGTAACAGTGGAGGTAGTTCCCTCATCGAAATAAAGCCAATAACCATTTCCAGGGACCATGTATTCGGTGAGAATATAGGTTTCATCGAAACTATAGAGTGTTCCTTCCACTGCATCAGGATAAACAAAATTGTAATCAGAGTTGAGGACTTCCAGAGGAAGGGAAATCATATTCCATCCTGAAAGTATATTGACGTTAACCTCTTCATTGCCTTCATCAGACCAGTTTTTAAAATTGGTAAATATCCTTGCTGATGAGGCGGGAATGAAATAATCAGCATAATAACCACTTACAGATTCCAATTCAGTGTCTTCAATAAATTCGTACCAGACTCCGCCGTAGGGAAAGGTTAATTCAGATATTGTTTGATCGTTGCTATTGAAATTCATCACGCAGTAAACCGTCTGTCCCAATCCTTCATCATGACGGTTCATGCCTATAATTTTCTGAGAATTGTCCTGATATATTATTTCAAGGTTTGGTCCACGAATAACCGCCCAGTTATTTCTCAACCAAAGGAGCCGTTTATAGTATTCATATAAATCACTTCCAAAATTATTGTCGAGGTTTTCCCATTGCAACGGTTGTGGAATAATGGAACCTCCGGGGTCACGGCTGGTGCCATTCTGCCCGAATTCCTGACCATGATAAATCATTGGAGTTCCTGTTCCTGTCAGCAGAATTGCGGCACCGAGTTTCGATTTTAATCCGGCTTCAGTGCTGTTCATCCCTTGATAGTAAGTCGCTTCATAAATGAGTCTGGATTCATCATGACTTTCTACATAATTCAGAGGAGCAGTATGAGTGTACCAATTCTGGGTCCACCACTGTAAATGATTCCGCATGGTGTACATGTTGACGTATATCTCCATGAGATTATCAAAAACCGTATGGTGATAGGAATAGTCCCAACCGGAGTCAAAATCAGAGGAGTTTATCTGACCGGGATTATCTTCTTCAGCAACCAAAATGATTGACGGATCCATACTGTTTAACATGTCCGCATAAAAAGAAGCTCCGTCAGCATCTCCTCCCCAACCTACACCAGCTGTGTGATCAAAACGGAACCCGTCAATATGATAATCATTCACCCATGTGAATAGTACATCCGAGACATATTTCCATGCCCTGTATTCCCTTCCATTGGCTTCATGCCAATGCTGGAGTTTGTATCCCCATTCCGATTCCTGGTTATGAAAATAGGGACAATGATCATAATTGTGGTCTTCATAATCCCAACTGTCTAATGGTTGATACAGTTGGAATAAAGGAGCAGAACCCCATGTATGGTTGAATACCACATCCAAAAGTACTGCAATTTCATGCTGATGTGCAGTATTAACTAATTCTTTCAATTCATCAGGCGTTCCGTAACTGGTTTCCGGGGCCATATAAAAAGAAGGGTTGTAACCCCAGGAATAACTCCCTTCAAATTCATTCACCGGCATAAGCTCAATGGAATTAATTCCCAAATCATTGAAATAACCTTCCTGAATTTTTTCTGTCACATCAGAAAATGTACCGTGAGTTTCACCATCACTTGTAAAATCTCCCACGTGTAATTCGTAAACTATTACATCTTCCTGAGGGGGACGGGAAAAATTAGAGTCGTTCCAGATGAATTCCGGGGCACCGATTGAAAACACTGTCACTGCATGAGAATAGTTACCACTTTCCCACCCTCCATTTGGATCAATCCAGATGACATCTTTAGACCAGGGATCAGCAATCAATTTCTCATCATCTACATTATACTGATAGGAATAATCACCATCAGGTAATTCAGTTTGATACCACCATAATGTATCCCCTGAAATTTTCATCAGTTCCCCATTTGGATATTCCTGATTCCAACTTCCTTTCACTGCAATAAAATTCTTGTATGGGGCATATAGAGAGATGGTCACTGTATTACCAGTGATGTTTACTCCATCGGTAATTCCTGGAGGTACCGGTTCTTCCATAATTTCATAAAGTATGTAAACATGCCTGAATAGATAGGACACACCACCCTCAGACCCATGGGCAATTGCGATGATAGTTGCATTTCCGAATTCTGAAGATTCCGGAGTCCATGACTCTTCAAAAGGAACTGTATCATCCATACCAAGAAATTCTCCATTTACCCAAAATTCAACAGTTTCAGCATCCCCTGTCACTGCAAGATTTAACGTTCCGGACACTTGAGCATTTTCATTTGGAGTGGGATTTATAAAGAATACATAGGGATCACCGGGAGTATAGTTGTAATCAATATAAATATCATAGTTCAAAACCTGACCATTTGAACCAACATCCCAATCGCCATTTTCCCAGCGAATCTTGAACTTTAATGAATGAATCACCTGTTCACCAGAGAGAAACTGTCCAAGGTCAATTGTCAAGCTGGATGGTCCGTTCTCTAACAAGGGCGAAAAAACCAATCCTTCATCAAAATATGATCCGTCTGGCCAATAGGATTCTATGGGAGGAACATGCCCATTTCCTGCATCAACTGTCCAGGCAATCTCTCCTGTTTGATTCACATTATTCAGGATAACAGTCACTGTCTCATCAGGACCGGGATAATATGGCATCCAGTAATAATTTAGGTTGATATGCCAGTCAATTCCCATCCCTCCGTTGTTATCCCAGTTACCTTGGAGATCCGTGAATACAAAATCAATTGTCTCAGCATCTTCGGGAATTTCATATTCATATTGCCACCATCCGTTCCCTATATCCGGAGCATAAGACATGGTATAATCCTGTGTGTTCTGCCATCCGTTGTATCCAAGATGAAGGTAAACAGGGTTAGTGTTATCAGGTAAAGTTCCGTCAATCATATTGTAATAAATTGTGATATCACCGCCTGGGATTGGAATTGCCGGTTCCCAGTAAACAACATTTTGAGCTGATAAAATGTTAATTAATAAACAAAATTTTATGATCCAAAATTTCATTATCTTTCCTTTTTATAATTCGTGACTAAGGCTTGAGTTACTAAACCAAATATATTTTCTCATTCCCTTATTAAATTACGAATAAGAAGTGTGGAATGTTAATAAAAACTTAATGAAATTCTAATAATGATAGTGTGTTTTTCATTATGGTTTTTTTCATTTCAATTTAAACATCAGATTATCTAATTGAATCCCTCATAAAGTTTTCTTATTAGTTTTGGAATTCCTTTTCCTTTTAACTTATCTCAAGTCACCCCTAAATTCACGGAAATGAGCGAAAGACTGTCTATTGGTAAAAAGAGTTTCATGAGGAAAGCAATCCATCTCTCCGAGGAGAAAATGCATGAAAAAAACGGAGGTCCTTTTGGAGCAGTGATCGTAAAAGATGGACAAGTCATTGCTGAAGGTTTCAATCAGGTCACCTCGATGAACGATCCAACCGCCCATGCTGAAATTGTTGCCATTCGAAAAGCATGCCAGAACCTGAACGTATTTCATCTGATAGGTGCTGAAATTTACTGCAGTTGTGAACCATGCCCCATGTGCCTTGCCGCAATCTATTGGGCACAAATAGAAAAAATTTATTATTCCAATACTCGTGAGGACGCTCAACGGATTGGTTTCGATGACAACTCCATTTACGAAGAATTGACTAAAGATATAAGTAAAAGAAGAATTCCGATAATCCAGATTTTGCCAAAGGAAGGAAAAACTGCCTTCCAAGCATGGGTGGATAAAATTGATAAAATTCACTATTAAGCTCTTAAATTAAATATGAAAAATTTCTTATTCATTCTATCATCAATAAATATTTTCAGTACCGGTTGTTCATCCAAATTCAAATGGCTCCCGAATATAACACTGAGGCGGTGGCAACAACCACATAGGCGATCATCATGAACAATGCCATAAGTGTTCTTGCCGGTGAACCGTAGCTGTATTCCAGAAATTCCTGCATGTTCAGGGGAAATATTGGATGCAACTAGCGAAAAACCAATGAACTGCCAACTCAAATCCTTTCGGCCAAAAAACAGGTGCAGATTATTGAGGTTGATTGAACTAATTTTGTGTTAATCAATTCATTATAATCCCAATTTCCTCCATTTTCAGCCTTACAATATTCTGCTTTGATTTAAATTAAATAGTGTAATTTTACCGTTGGCTTATTGAGAATAAGCCGTAATTATAGTCGTATTTTAGGGCCCTTAGCTCAGTGGTTAGAGCAGCGGACTCATAATCCGTTGGTCCGGGGT
>CAZFKU010000019.1:0-23443 GCA_964518835.1 uncultured bacterium | reverse complement strand
ATCAGGACAACGGTTTTGAAGACCGCAGTGGGCACCAGCCTCACACTCATTCCCTAAATACTTTCTATTACGGTATTTCAATCAACTGATAATCTAACCCAAAATTGTTTTTTAATTCTACTGCCCTTTTTTTTGCATTTTTTCGATTTACAAAGGGACCGACTCTTACCGCAAATAATGTTTTTTTAGAAGATATTTGATTAATGGATGCGGAATATCCATTTTTTTTCAATTTATTTTCGAGGTTTATCGCATTTTCCCGAACTCCGAATGCCCCCACCTGAACCATCCAATTCCCAGGTATTTTTGGACTATATCCTTCTTCCTTTTTCCGTACACCATCACTTACATTTATTCTTTTAATAAAATCAGGGATATATCCTAATTCATTTTTAACCAAGGATATTTTGGTGTATTTTTTAAAAAATTGATCTACAACGATCTGGGCTGTATCCAATTCTCCCGTAGCGTCAAAACTTCGAATCATCAACCCCATGGTCCGGGATATTTCATCGGATTGCGGATAATCAAAAATGAATTTTTTAAAATGTTGAGATGCCTGACTATACAGTCCCCTGGAATATAAATACTGACCAATTTTACTTGAAGCTCCCTCAGCAAATTTAGATTTTGAATGATTATTAACTATCTCCTTAAAAATCTTAAGAGCAGAATCACCATCCGTTAGAGTTAATCCTGATAAATACTTTAGTCCCGGATTATTTGGATATTTTTTTAATAATGTCGGTAATGTTTTCCTGACGTCGGCAACTTCTCCCCTTTCAATCTGGACGAAAAAATGGTCTATTTTCTGTGAGTTGCTAAAAGTCAATAATCCCAAAACTAAGAGAAAAAAACGAATCATAAGGAAGCAGTGTTCAGAGATTCCTTTATTAACGAATCAACTCCCGATACAATCTGGGGATCAATTTTTTTTGGAAGGGTGATTTTATATTTTAATAATTTAATTGTCATTGTATCTATTGAATATCGTTCCAGAACAGCCATTGCTTCCTTTTCAGTTCCTTTCTCTATCATATGGTTAACCATCCGTACCAGTGCTTCTTCATTTTCAGGATATTTCTTCACAATGTTCCTGTAAATATTTTCAATTTCCGAATATCGGTTTAGATCATATAAAAGACTTTCGATCTCATTATAAATATCCAAATCAGGGTTTGGCGTTAAGGAAACGGTCTGCCTCCATTGTTCCAGTGCCGCTTCTTTTTTTCCTTCCCTTTTATAAATCATTCCTAGAAAATAGTAAGCCTCGGCAGAATCCGGAGAAATTTTGATTGCTTTTTTAAATTCTGATACTGCAGTTGATAAATCACCAGTATCCATTTTTTCCATCCCGGCATATACGTGGTATTTTCCAAGATCATGTGATTTTCCTTTTCCGATTATTTTCTCTAATAATCGATTCCAATGTTCAGCCTGCTGCCAATCTTTTTCTTTTTCTGCAAGATTAAGCATTAACTCTACTGCCCATTTATTCCTTCGTTCATATTTCAGGATTTTTTCACCCTCCCGTTTTGCAAGTTCGATCATCCCCAATTCCCTGTAATCCTCTGCTAATGATTTGTGAATATCAACTATCATCGATTTGGATAATCCGGGTCTTACCGTCAGGGATTGATGAATTTTAACTGCCTGTTCCGGAAAATCTTCCCGAATTGTATTGCCTAAAAGTAGATAAGCTTCCACATGATCAGAATCTTTTTTAACGACCTGCCTTAACAGTGATACAGCCTGATGCTTATCATCTTTTACAAGACAGTGCAGAGCTTCTGTAAACAGGTGTTCCGGGTTTTTTGACTTTCTGAATTTCCGTTTAAAAAACGAAATTCCTGCAATCCCAATAAATAAAAATCCTGAGGTTAGGTTGGTTGAAATGATCAAGGATCTTACTCGTTGTCTTCAATATAAATATCCTGATCGATTGCTACATTTCTTAAATCATTCAGCTCGTTTGTAATGGATTGGTTTTTTTGTTTGAGAGAACGCATCTCTGATTTTACTGAAATGAGAGTGACGACCGTCAGTCCATATCCAATTATAATTCCTATCCCTACAGAAATCAAAATTAGAACCGCTACCTTTGTTTCCTCAAATTTATAGAAAAGCAGATTTACTGAAACAGTATCCGTATTTTCCACAAGAATCAGCAGCAAACTGAAAATGATAATAAGACCAAAGAATATTTTAATGAGTTTCATATTTACGCATAAGATTTATTGTCAATTTCTCCCTGGAGACTGATGCCTGAAGTTTCCAGAATCTGTACGGGAACTGTTTCTTTTTTTACCGAATTCTCTTTTGGAAAAATCACCCATTTATTTGAATCCGTCCGCCCTGCCCAATGAGAAGCAGATTTTTTACTTTCTTTTTCAATAAGCACTGATTGTACTGACCCGATTATTTTTTTGTTATTTGCCAAACTATGTTCTTTTTGCAATTGGATCAACCGTTCGAGACGGTTCTGTTTTTCTTTTTCCGGAATTTGATCCTCATACTCAACTGCTTTGGTAAAAGGTCTTGCAGAATATTTAAATGTAAATGCAGAATCAAAATTTACCTGAGCAATAACATCCAATGTCTCCTGAAAATCTGCTTCGGTTTCCCCCGGGAATCCAACAATGATATCTGTGGATATTCCAATGTGGGGGATTTTCTCTCTCATCATATAAACCTGTCGTAAAAAATGATCTTTTGTGTATGTTCGATTCATTCGTTTTAATATTCGATCGGAACCGGACTGGAGCGGAAAATGGATTGAATTACATATGGTATTATGAGAAGCCATCACTTCCAATAACTCCTCCGTCACATCCTGAGGATGGGGTGAGGTGTAGCGAATTCTTTGAACTCCTTCAACTTCTGCAACAGCCTCCAATAATTGGGGAAATCTAATCGAAGTACTTTGATAAGAATTAACATTCTGACCTAACAATGTAATTTCCACAAACCCATCGGATACTGCCTGGGATACTTCAGCAATTATACTATTTAAACTTCGGCTTCGTTCTCTTCCTCTGGTAAAAGGTACAATACAAAATGTGCAAAATTTATCACATCCCCGCATGATGGATACCCACGCATTAATTCCTTCTTTTCTGCTGGGAAATAAATCACTGTACACTTCAAAACGGGATAATTTTGTGTCCACAATATGATTTTTCTGTTCATTTCGTCTTAAATAATCCGGAAGCCTTCTATACGCATCAGGACCTAAAATGATATCCACGTAGGGTTTATTTACCAATAAATCATCCTTCAAATTCTGAGCCATACAACCGAGGACACCAATGATTACTCCGGGATTATCCCGCTTTACTTTATTGAATATCCCCAGGCGGGAATGAACCTTATCTTCGGCATGTTCCCGGATTGCACACGTATTTACAAATATTGCGTCAGCTTTGTTCATTTCTGTTGTTGATGTGTAACCTTCCCTGTGAAGCATTCCTTCTATAAGTTCGGAATCAGCTACATTCATTTGACAGCCGTAGGTTTCCATGTAATAGGATTTTTTCATCATTTAACAAAGGTTAAATGGCTTTCGGCCAATTTTAACCCCTATAAAAATAATTGAGTGGATTTTGGGGAGTTCCGTTATAAATGACTTCGTAATGTAAATGCGGGGCTGTTGACCTTCCGCTGTTTCCGGTTGCACCGATTAATTCGCCCCTGACAACCGATTGACCTTTTTTTACATTGATTTTTGATAAGTGTAAATATTTTGTTTCATACCCATATCCATGGTCAATAATAATGTATTTTCCAAAGCCACCCCGATAACCAGTGCGTTTTACGGTTCCATCAGCAGGTGATTGGATGGGTGCACCTCGATAGACAGAAAAATCCTGACCGTGATGAAATCTGCGGATACCATCAAAAGGATCTTTGCGGTATCCAAAGCCGGAATTTAAATATCCTTCCGTCACGGGCTGAATGGATGGTATATGAGCTAATTTTTCCTTATTTTCCAAAATCTTTTGGTGAATGTCATAAAAACTATTCAGTTCCAGTTTTACTTTTCTTGCCAACGCATCAACATTGATTTCAAGGTTGGAAACACCCGGATTGAATCCTTTTTCAGGAAAGGTAATATCAAAATTCTCTGTTAAACGAACTCCACCGATACCTACTTCCCGGATGTCATCGTCAATGAGAGGTAAACCGGAAAACTTCCTTAATTCTGTATCCTGTTTTTCCAATTCTGAAATTTTATTGTTCAATATTTCTAACTGCGTATTTAATTCAGACAAGGTGGTGGCTACATGAGAATAGTTTGAACGAATGTTATTAAGTTTAAACCGGTAAAAATATCCCGTGAGTGTATCAGCAGTCAGAAAAAGCAATAACCCCATTAGACAAACACCAGTGCATATTATTGCCGAAAGTTTCTTATAGGAGATATGCCACTGGCGGATTTTATTTTTTCCCTCAGTCTGAAGAATTAAAGATTGAGTGCGTTTTTTCATTAAATTTTATTCTGAAATATCCTACGAGTTTACAAGGAGAATAATTGAGAAACAATTAATATTGATTTGAAATTTTTAGGTGTTAAATATTGTAATTATCGGTTTGATTTTATTTTTTTTAAAGCACCAACTCAGGAAATAATTATTCGTCCGATGGTTGTTCAGATTTAATTTCCGGTTTTGCAGGATCCTCAACCTTTTCTTCCACAACATCATCAACAGTAGCAATATCAGAATCATCCAATTTGTATTCATCTTTTACCCGCTGGATATCCTCCTTTTTCTCCGCAATAAGTGATTGAAGCTGATCAACTTTTTGAACTATATCAAAAAATTCAGAATTTCCGGTAAAATTCACCATATTTTCTTCTTTAGCATGGTCACATACAAATTTTCCCAATTGTTCATATAATTTTGCTAAATCCCGTTCATGCTGGTGGACTTCTAATTTTATTTTGCTGATGCGGGTAACTTCTTCTGTCTTTGCAACAGCAATTTTTCCAACTTCCTCTGCTTTTTCAACAGCGACAGTTGTCCATTCTTTTACGGTTTCTTTTAAATCGTCAAAAATTTTTGACATAATAAATAATTGTTCTTATTTTTAGTTTAATAAATAATTTAGGTGATTTTTTTATCTTTACTTTAGTTACACACCCATATTTAGTAACGAATCTGTTTTAAAAATACGACTTCTTCCAACTCTTTTAATACCTCAAATGTTTGCCCAGAAACTACATTATCAACTCGAATTGCACCCAGGGCAAATCCATCTTTTTTCCTGCTCAATAAATATACACCTATGTTCACACCGCACTCACCTAAAATGGTTCCTACTTTCCCCACAACTCCCGGAACATCCTTATTTTTTATGAATAATATTGTACCCCGGGGTTCAATATCCAAATCATAACCCAGAAAATGTGTGAATGCAATACGATTTACATCGAATACAGTTCCGTGAATTGTTGATGGTTGATCTCCCTTGGATACCGTTGTGCGGATTAGGTTAGAATAACCGCCGGAATCAGAAGATTCTGTCTTTTCAACCGTAATTCCAAGTTCTTTTGCCACTGCTTCAGCATTGATAAAATTTAATCGTTCGCTGACTCTTTTTGATAAAAATCCTTTTAAAAATGATAGAATTATAGGGTTTGGATCTTCGATGGAGCCGGCACATTCCACTTTGATGGATGAAACCGCTCCCTCAATAAAATGTCCATGGGTAGCGCCAAGCTTTTCCGCTAATTCGAGAAAGGGAGTCAACTCACCTATATTTCCGAAATCCGATATGGGGATATTTAATGCTCCGGTTAATTTTTTATCGTTCAGGTAATCTCTAACTGATTCACAAACCGCAATAGAAACACCTTCTTTTGCTTCCTGTGTAGATGCTCCCAGATGGGGAGTTAAAATGATATTTTTCGCTTTCGTTAGAGGATGTTGGGGATTTAGAGGTTCACTGGAATACACATCCAACGCAGCTCCGCCAATATCATCTTCATTTAATGCAGTTACCAAATCATTCTCATTAATGATACCTCCTCTGGCTACATTGATGATGACTGCTGTTGGTTTCATCATCTTTAGCCGGTTTGAATCAAATAGATTCCGTGTTTCATCATTGATGGGTAAATGAAGTGTTATGAAATCAGAATCCCGTGTCAATGTATTCAGATCAACAAGGGTTGCCTCATCTTTATTCACCATATCCTGAGTTAAAAACGGGTCATAACCAAGGATATTCATTTGAAAGGATTTACACCGTTGAATGACCTCACGACCGATTTTTCCGATTCCAACGATTCCCAGTGTTTTTCCTCGCAACTCAACTCCTACAAGAGAATGTCGGTTCCATTCACCGTTTTTTAATCCGGAATGACCCTGGGGAATATTCCTGGCTGCAGCCAACATCATCCCGATAGTATGTTCCGCCGCAGAAATTGTATTCACTTCCGGTGTATTGACAACAACAATTCCCTTCCGTGTTGCAACGGGAATATTGATATTATCAACTCCCACCCCCGCTCTGCCGATTATGTGAAGATTCTTCGCTTCATCCAGCAATTCCTCTGTCACATTTGTCCCGCTCCTTACTACCCATCCTAATGCATCAGACACATGGGTTTTTAACTCATCATCTGTCCATTCCGGAAGATAATCAACATTCAGATTTGCTTTTTTTAACAGGTCTAATCCTGATTCAGAAACAGGATCAGAAATCAAAACTTTCATGAATTATTATCTGCTAACAAATTTAAAGCTGATCCCGCTTTGAACCAACTTATTTGAGTTTCATTGTAGCTGTGATGACAAACTATCTGATCTTCGGAGTTATCCAAATGCTTAACATTAATTGAAATTGGTCTCCCCGGTGAAAATTGATTTAAATCAATCAGGTTGAATTCATCCTTTTCCTGGATCAGGTCGTAATCCGATTTTTTGGTAAAAGTAAGAGCAAGCATTCCCTGTTTTTTTAAATTCGTTTCATGGATACGAGCGAATGATTTCACTAAAATCACTTTAACACCCAGATGCCTTGGTTCCATGGCGGCATGTTCTCTGGAAGATCCTTCACCATAATTTTCATCACCCACCACGAGAGTATTTATTCCTGATTTTTGATAATGACGTTGAACCTCCGGAACCGGTGCATAATCACCAGTCATCTGATTGAGAACAAAGTTGGTTTTATCATTGAATGCATTGACAGCACCGATAAAACAATTGTTTGAAATGTTATCTAAATGTCCCCTGTATTTTAACCATGGACCTGCCATGGAAATATGATCGGTGGTACACTTCCCCTTTGCTTTTATCAATAATTTTAAACCGGTTATATTATCCCCATTCCAAGGACTGAAAGGAGTCAATACTTGTAATCGTTTTGATTGAGGATCAATTTTTATCACATTTTTCTTGCCATTTTCGGACGGAGGTTTGAATCCATTATCTTCCACTGCAAATCCTTGAGGAGGAAAATCTATTCCCTGCGGATCTTCCAGATACACTTCTTCACCTTCTTCATTAATGAGTGGGTCGGTAAGTGGATTAAAGCCCAGATTACCTGCAATGGACATTGCGGTGACTATTTCCGGCGAAGCGACAAATCCGTGAGTGTTTGGATTTCCATCATTCCTCTTGGCAAAATTCCGATTGAATGAGGTGAGGATGGAATTCTTCTCCTGTTTCTCTGCACCATGACGTTTCCACTGTCCGATACAAGGACCGCAGGCATTTGCTAATACAACCCCTCCTATTTTTTGAAATACATCCAGATACCCGTCACGATCCACAGTGTATCTAATCTGTTCAGAACCGGGTGTGACTGTAAATTGGGATTTTACAGATAAATTTTTGTCAAGTGCCTGTTGTGCAATGGATGCTGCCCGTGTTATATCTTCATAGGAGGAATTAGTGCAGGAACCGATCAATCCTACACTGAGTTTTTGTGGCCAATCATTTTTAATTGCAGCATCACCAAAATTGGAAATTGGTGTGGCCAAATCAGGAGTAAACGGTCCGTTTATATGAGGTTCTAATTCAGATAAATCAATGGTAATAACTTTATCAAAATATTTTTCCGGTTGATCATAGCATTCTGGATCCCCTTTGAGGTCATCAGAAATTGAATCAGCCAATTTTGCAACTTCTGTTCTTTCCGTACCTCGTAAATATTCCTCCATTTTTTCATCATAACCGAATACGGAAGTTGTAGCACCGATTTCTGCACCCATATTACAAATCGTTCCTTTTCCTGTGCAGGATATAGAGTTTGCTCCCGGACCGAAATATTCCACAATGGCACCTGTTCCGCCTTTCACTGTTAAAATCCCCGCTAATTTCAGGATAACATCCTTGGCGGATGTCCACCCGTTTAATTTCCCTTCCAATCTCACTCCAATTAATTTGGGAAACCGCAATTCCCAAGGCATTCCTGCCATTACATCCACTGCATCAGCGCCTCCTACACCGATGGCGACCATCCCTAATCCTCCTGCGTTTACAGAGTGGGAATCGGTTCCAACCATCATCCCACCGGGAAATGCATAATTTTCCAAGATAACCTGATGTATAATTCCTGCACCGGGTTTCCAAAATCCCAGACCATATTTATTTGCTGCAGATTCTAAAAATTCATAGACCTCACCATTTGTATTTTGAGCAGTGGTTAAATCTTTTTCAGCACCGGATTGTGCTTGAATTAAATGATCACAATGGACTGTGGACGGGACCGCAACTTTTTCCTTACCTGCCATCATGAATTGCAGTAACGCCATCTGTGCGGTAGCATCCTGCAAACCGACCCGGTCGGGAGAGAAAAATACATAATCGCTTCCCCGTTTACATTCTGAAAATGGGTTACTTTCCGATAAATGGGAATACAATATTTTTTCCGTCAAGGTCATTGGTCGGTTAAGATTACTGCGGATCTGAGCCAATATTGCTTTGTATTGGGCATAAAATCCCTGAATCATTTCTAAATCAAACATGTGTTACTCAAGATGGTATAATTATAAAATAAATGAGGCTAAATCAGACAGAAAATTTAATTTTATTTTGAATATAAAACCAATCTCAATAATAGCAATAATCCCTAAATTTAATGCCTATGAATTGCTCATTTTTTATTTTTGGTTTTTTACTGTTTTTTTCAGTTATGGAAGCAAAGACAACTTGGTCAGTCTTACATAGTTCGCCGGAAAAGATAAAACTCGCTTTGCAATCAAAGGGAGATTTCACACGGGAATTAGAAACATTCCATTGCCTAATCGGACTTCCAGATTCACAAATTCCGGAATTTGAATTTACCTATTCTGCCCCACTAACTCTGAAGGATGCTCCAACTTCTTCTTTTCCTGTTGGAGTGTCTTGGCTCCAATTTCAACTGCTGAAAGGATTACATACAGGAACTTTGTTTATTTCACCTTTCAATGACAACGGTACAGCCTTTGAGGAAGTTCTTGTCACGATTTATCTTTCTAATAGTAGAAGCTCTCAAAACCAGGAGATTTCACCCAGGATTATTTCATTCCTAAAACATCGAATTATCAATTGGAAATTTGCAAGAAATTGGATTCATCCACAACCCGTAATTCGACAAAAAATTCAAAATAATATTCCTGCCTATACAGTTAATACGGTTCTTGAGAATACGGAATATCTCATCATCGGAGCTGACGAATATGAAACGGATTTGATGCCTCTCATTGACCTGAGAAATAATTCTGTTGACAATCCCATAAATACAATTTATGCTTCTACCGATTCCATTTTTCAAAATTACAGCGATGATAATTTGGATGCTCTTTCCATTAAATCTTTTTTTAATGATGCACTGACACTAGCACCCGGAATCACATTTGGATTTTTAGTTGGGGATGTTCCTGAATTGCCGACGCTTTATGAAGGCGTATATGCCTCGGATGATTTATTGGTGACATTTAATGGAGGAATCCCTGAAATTGCTTTAGGCAGATTTCCTGCAAAATCATCTGCAGGTGTTCAGATATTTGTAGATAAAGTTCTTCAGTATGAAACGGAACCGGAATATGGATTATGGAAACAGAGAATCACTCTTGTTGCAGATGATGAAGCTCGTCCGGTGGTCAATGATACATCCCATACATCCCATACGGAGGAATTAGCTCAAATAATTCCGCCTCAATTTGACGTTGAAAAAATTTATCTTATGGAATTTCCTGAAACCAACGATGCTTCATTGTACGGAGTTTCAAAACCGGAAGCAACGGAAGAGTTGTTCGATCGGCTAAATCAGGGAACAGCCGTAATTAATTACATTGGACATGGTTCCTATTACAAATGGGCGCAGGAAGGAGTCCTTGATAAAAACCGAGGTGATATAACTTCTATCCAAACAGGAAATAAATTACCCCTCTGGATTGCAGGAACATGCTCCTGGGGAGAGTTTGATAATCCAGAAAGTGATGCATTCTCCGAGGATATAATTCGACTCGAAGGAAACGGAGCCATTGCAATCATCACCACATCCCGAAGTGTTTATGAAGGTCCGAATTGGATCTTACTGAGAACCCTGTACGAAACACTTTTTCCAAATAACCAAATAAATGATGAACCGATAGGGATAATTTTACAAAGTATAAAAACCGGTTCCATAACAGGAAAAGTTTTTCATTTGTTTGGTGACCCCGCAATGAAAATTCAATTTCCTGCAGAATCTATTGACCTTACAATTTCTGAACCATTAGAGATCTTAACACAGGAAACTGCCTCATCTCAACAATATTTGACATCAAGTGGAGGGACAGGGTTTTTAGTCGTTCGTGAATCTGACCGAATGGTTGAAAGAGAATATTCCTATGTATCAAATTCCGGATGGGTGAATTCTTCGATATCCTATTCTCAACCAGGATCCATTTTATCATTTGGGGAAATTTCTTTCAGCGGTCAACAAGTCAGTGGGAATTTTTGGATACCCATGGATATATCTGGATCAGAAATTGATGTAAAATTGTATATTCAGACTGAAAATTTGCCCCGGCTTGAGGCAATCGGATACAAAAATGGACTCGAAGTTTTAACTGAATCCCAAATAACAGATTTTAATGGACCTGAAATCACTTTTTTCACCTCAGAAAATCGTGAATTGGGGTACGGAGATCATGTGAATCCACAATCTAATTTACGGATTCTTCTGTCCGATCCATCCGGGATCAATTTAACGGGAGAACCGGGACATGAGATACAATTGACAAAAATTAGTTCCGGAGAAACCCTATTGTTAACATCTCAATTTATTTACAATTCTAATGATATAACCATCGGAACAATTCAACTGGAACTGAATGAATTTACTTTCCCAATTCATGTAAAAATACAATGCTGGGATAATGCGAATAATCCTGCAGCAAGGGAATTGCTCCTTAATTCCCTTACAGAAACGGGATTAAAATTATTTGATGTGTATAATTATCCTAATCCATTCAAAAAAGATACTCAATTCACCTTTGAGATAACGGAAGATGCCTTGGTATCTATCAGCATCTATACCTTGGACGGCACAAAGATAAAAGAAATTCCTCCGCAAAACTATACCAACGGATATCACCATGTGTATTGGAATGGGGCAGATGCATTTGGAAGGGATTTGTCCAATGGAGTTTATATTTACCGTATCAAGGCTGAAGGAAACAATGAAACGGTTACCAAAATTAATCGGCTTGCCATTTTTAAATAATCCTGAACAATTTCCCAGGATCATCCTTGCTTCCGTGTCTCCAAGGCGAAAAAGTCTATTAAAACAAATGGGACTTGAATTTGATGTGATTCCAAGTTCAGTAAATGAGGATTTTTCTTTACAATTATCTGCTCACAAATTTGCGGAATATTATGCACAAGAAAAGGCAAAAGATGTCGGTCAAGAAAATCATAATTCTTTAGTAATCGGAGCAGACACTATTGTTGTGCTGAAAAATAAAATTTTAGGAAAGCCCAGTTCGTATGAAGAGGCGTATTTTATGCTTTCTTCTCTGTCAGGAAATGTACATTCAGTTATTACTGGAGTTTCACTGCAGTGGGTACAAAATTCAATTTCACATACCTTTCATTCAAAAACCGAAGTTACCTTGAAAACTTTATCCAAGGAGGAAATTGAATTTTACATTGAAAATTACAAACCCTACGATAAAGCAGGTTCTTACGGAATTCAGGATTGGTTTTCCGTTTGTGTGGATAAAATTGACGGGTGTTATTTCAATGTAATGGGACTACCGTTAAACAAACTTTATAATGAATTGGAAACGGTGTTAAAAATTTAGTTAATTATCAACTGCCAATTGAATGGTTGTATTCCTTCAGAACATTTGGGACAATAAGAGTCAATTTACTAAGGGAGACTTTTGGTCGAATTACCAATGCGAAGGAAGGATAAAACAGCTACATAAAAAGAGTGTTGGAATTAGAGCAAATATTTTCCTCATCTCATTTCCTCAACCATTTATTTAATCCCATCAAGCTTCAAACTTTACCGATACTAATTTGGAAACACCCTTCTGCTCCATGGTAACGCCATAGAGGAAGTTCGCCGCTTCCATGGTGAGCTTATTATGGGTAACCACAATGAACTGAGTTTCATCACTGAACTGTTGGAGAACACGGGTAAATTTGCGAATATTCACATCATCAAGAGGTGCATCCACTTCGTCCAGAATACAATAGGGACTGGGTTTGTACTGATAGATTGCGAAAAGCAACGCAATCGCAGTGAGGGATTTTTCCCCTGCGCTTAACATTCGCAGGTTTTGGTTTCGTTTTCCAGGGGGTTGGGCTCGGATGGCAATGTCAGCTTCCAGGGGGTCCGGGTCACCGATGAGTTCCAGTTTACCTTCACCACCTTCAAAAAAGAGAGTGAATAATTGAGAAAAGTTTGTGTTGATTTGTTCAAAGGTATTTAAAAATTTCTCCCGGGCAATTCTGTCTATTTTCTGGATGGTCTCACGCAGGTTTTCTTCAGATTGAATCAGGTCAGCTCGCTGCTTTCCCAACATTTTCAACCGGTTCATCTCTTCATCATAATCCGATTGAACAGCCATATTGACTGCACCGATATTCTCAATACTGCGTTGAGTTTTATGTATTTTTTCCAAAAGTTCCGGTTCCGACATTTTTACATCTAAATATTCAGGAATTTCTGCTTCATATAGATCTCTTAACCTGTTAATAATCAAAAGCATCTTCTGTTCATTTTCCATGAGTTTCTGTTCCGCTTCTTTCATTTCTTCCAAAAGCAATTCCCTTGATTTCTGTTCAGTCCGGATTTCATTCTGCAATTTTTCTGTATCCTGAAACGTATTTTCCTTCACTTGGATTTTTAAGTCCAATTTGGATTTTATTACGGAAACATTCCCCTCTGTCTTCTCAATTAATAAGGATCCCTCTTCTATGTTTTGGGAGAGACCTTCAACTTTTTCAGTCAATTCATTTATTTCATTTTCAATTTCAGATTTCCGTACAGTTAATTCCACTATTGCTTTTTCCATTGTGTCCATTTTTAATCTGCATTGCTCTCTTTTATTTTCAAGTTTCAGTACATCAATATGCAAAGCCTGAACTTTTTCATAAGATGTGTCACGTTTGAATCGAATTGCCGACAATTCTTCTTCGGCTTGGGTTAATTTCAATGAATTCTTTTCTATCTCCTTTCCAATCTTACTTAAATCTGTTTTTGTTTTTTCTCCGCTGTTTTTTAAATGAGAAATCTGTTCCCTGAGGTTTTGACGTTTTGCTTTTTGGATCAATATCCTGTCTTCAGTCCTTTCTTTTTGAAAGCGGTATTGGCGAAGTTCTCCATCAAGTTTAGATTGTGACTCCACTATTTTTTGATAGTTTTTCTCTTCATCAAAAAGACCGCTTTCAATGCTGGAAATTTTATTGTCAATGGATTTCTTATTATTATTCAGTATGATAATATTTTTTTCCATTTCGATTATTTTGTTTTTCAATTCTTCCAGTCGTTCCCGGCGTCCCAACTGAACCACATTGGTATCCAAATCCTGATATTTGATCATTCCCCGCAGGGAAACATACCCTTCCAAATCCACACAATTCCAACGATCAAGAACTGTGGTTTCCAGTAAATCAATTTGGGTAACCAGCAGACAATCTCCAAACAGAAACTCCACCATTGATGATAATTCTTTGGGACAACGGACAAATTCAGACACTTTCCCAAATATGGCAGGATTTTTCGGATAGGCTGTTTTTTTCTGATTTGGTTTTGGAATCCCTGTCAACGGGATAAAACTTACATTTCCCAGTTTTTTACCCCGTAATTCCTTGACAGCGGAAAAAACAGATTTTCTATTTTTTGCAACAAGACAGTTTCCCATTTCACCTAATATCGAATTCACGGATTTAGCATATTTTTTATCAACATTGATTAAATCAACCAGCACACCTTGAATCTCCGGGAATTGTGTTTTATGATTTAAAATATGACGGGTTCCATCAGGAAATCCTTCGTTACTGAAAATTATGGATTCAAAAAATTTCCGTTGAGATACAAGACTTTTTAATTCACCCTGAAGTTCATGAATTTCCTGGTTCACCGCATCAGAGCCGTTTTTTAACTGTTTATGTTCAGACTCTAACTCCCCTTTTTTGAGTTCAGTTTTTTTTATTTTATCTTCTATAATTGAAATATTTTTAGATTCAGACTGCAATTTATCATCAAGTTGGGACAAGGTTTTTTCCAGTTCCTTTAATTCCATTTTAATTTCATCCGAAAGTCCGGATTTTTCCTGAATGAGTAATTCGGTTTTTTGATTCTGTCTGTCTATTTCCCCTTTTTCCTTTTGAGCTTTCCACCGCTTTTCCTGATATAACTCGACTTCTGTTTGTACGTTTCCATAGGTATTATTGAGCTGGTCAAATGCTTCTTTTTTCACTTTGTGTTTTTCAACTGCAGTGGAAATTTCCGGCGTCAGTTTATTGATTTCTATTTGTGCTTCATTTAACTCTATTTTAAATGACTCTCCCTTTTTGGAATTGCTCCGTTTTTCACCGGACAAGCGGTCTATTTGATTCCGGGCTGAATGAGATTGTTCCTTCCAGATTAGAATGTTCTGTTTAATATCATTTCTTTTTTTTCTCAATTCTTCCAGCTTGATTTGATATTCTTCTACTTCCGTGGATTGTTCCTTGTATAAATCCCGCAGTCGTTCCAATTCCCTTTCATTTAATTCTTCCTGCGTGGATTTGGATTCCCTCTTTTGGGTTACATTTTGAACTTTTTCCTTTAATGGTGCAGATTCATTTTCTAAATCCTTCAGTTGAATATATCCCAGACCGATTTCACTTTCTTTCAGATTTGCCTGAAGTTTTTCATATCGTTTGAATCGTTTTAACTGAAGGTTCAAGTGCTTCACTTTTTCCTCAACCTCTCTAATGATGTCGTCCACTCGTTCCAAATCCTGTTTTACCAATTCAAATTTCCGAAGAGAATATTTTCTCTGAAGTTTGTATTTATTGATTCCTGCCGCTTCTTCAAACATTTTAAAGCGGTCATTCCCTGATTCAGACAGGATTTGTTCTATCATCTTTAATTCAATGACCGAATAAGAATCCGATCCCATTCCCGTATCTACAAATAAATCATAAATATCCTTTAGCCTACAGGGGTTTCTATTCATAAAATATTCACTTTCCCCGTTTCGATACACTCTCCGGGAAATTTCTATATCATTATATTCCACCGGTAATCTGCCTTTGTTATTATGGACGGTCAGGGACACTTCACACACTCCAAGTGGTTTTAATCCCTTGGCTCCATTAAAGATCACTTCCTCCATTTTATTACTGCGCAATACCGAATATTTTTGTTCACCCAGCACCCACCGAATGGCATCCACTATATTTGTCTTCCCACAGCCGTTTGGACCTACAACTGCTGTGATTCCTTCACCGAAACGAAGGTCTTCTTTTTTCCCAAAGGATTTGAAACCGTGAATTTTAAGGTCAGATATGTACATTGATGTTTTCCTGCATTATTATTGAATATTTTATCCCGGAGGCCAACTCATTCTTCTGCCTCCCAAAAGATGAAGATGAATATGAAACACAGTCTGTCCTGCTTCCCGGTTGCAATTAAAAACCGTCCTATATCCTCTGTCTGAAATCCCTTCTTCCCTTGCTAATTGAGATGCAGCTATTTGCATACCTCCCAAAAGTTCACCGTGATTTTGCTCCACATCGTTCAATGTAGCAATGTGCTCTTTTGGGACGATGAGAATGTGAGTAGGTGCCTGTGGATTTATGTCCCTGAAGGCAATTATATTTTCATCCTCATAAAGAAAATCTGTCGGAATATCTCCCCTGACAATTTTACAAAAAAGGCAATCCATCATCTATTATCCGAATTATTCAGATGATATTCATTTATTGCAGATAGTACATACATTCCTGCGGTTTCCGATCGCAATCTGCGGGAGCCTAGTGTAACTGTGGGAATAATTTTTTGATTTAATAAATCAAGTTCACCATCAGAGAAATCTCCCTCCGGACCGATCACCACACAGGATGGAGTTTCATTTTCCTTCGATAAAAAGTTGCTGATAGACTGTGTCCCTTTCCAATGTGCAGCTATAATTTTTTCGTTGTTAATATCAAGAAAATCTTGTAAACCGGAAAATTCCTCGATCTTTGGAAAAACACTTCGCCCGCATTGTTTGGCAGCGTTAATTATGATTTTTCTTAACCGTGAAACTTGAGCCACCTTTTTCCCGCATCTTTCCATATGAATAATGGATATTTTATTCACGCCCAATTCTGTGGCTTTTTCAATCAGCAATTCCAATCTGGATTTTTTTAATACAGCCACAGCTAAATGGGAATACCAGGAATTCTCTCCTTCACTTGTGAAGGTTTCATAGATTTTACCTTTTATGCTTCCATTGAGTGATGTTATCTCTCCTGTATAAGACATCCCATTTCCGTCAATCAGCCATATTTTATGACCGGTTTTCAGTCGTAAAACATGTTCCGCATGGTGCGATTCATCAGCAGATAAGGTAAACCTGTCATTGGAAACATTATGAGGATCTACACGAAAGAATATTTTGTCAGTCATCAATCTTTACAGAAAAATCCAGTTGTAATACCCCACCGTTATAATTATTCCGACCATCTGCTTCCTTGTTCAATGGAAAAAAATCATATCCAAAAATAATGGACATGAAAGAATGAGGGGGAACAAAAAATTTAATTCCGCCTGCAAATTGAATTCCATATGCCACCTGAGTTTCCGGTTTTTTCCATCTATCCAAAAACCCTTTGATCGATTCATCTCCATCAAATACAAAAAGAGGTCCGGTTTTCACCTGGACAAATGGATAGAAATTATTGGCAATCCTTCCCTGAAAAGGATAATGTTGAATCCCAAAAGAAACCGGGAGCATCACCAGGCTTTTTTGATTTCGTTCCTGGATGCCGGGTTGGTAGTAATTAGTTGTTGGCATATCTCCCAGGCCGGTGATGACATAAATCCTGCCGTCAATCCCCCAAAATGATTTTTCATTTAAACGATACAATTGTTGTACCGTCATTCCCCATCCGTGTGACCCGGTAGTAAATCCAACATTAGTCAATTTATTTTGGCAGAAGGAAAAGGAGTTGAAAAAAGCAGTGCAGAAAATAAATGGCAGTATTTGGTAAATGATTTTCAAAAAATAATTCTATTTTCAGGTCGGGAATTTATCAAATTGCATAACAGTCTGCTATGTTTTTTCACTCAATAAAACGACTTTTCCGATTGGTCCGGATGTCTCGATATATTCATGAGCATTCCTGACGTCCTCCATGGGAAGGATCCTGTCCACTACCGGGTAAATTACATTTTCATTGATCAGGGAATACATTTCGTCAAAGGTTTTAATATCACTCATAGTCGAACCGAGAATAGACTGCTGTTTCATGAATAAGTGTCTCAGGTCAAGAGAAACATCATAACCTGTTGTAGCTCCGCAGGTAACCAATCTACCGCCGGTGGCAAGCATCTTTTTTGATATGTCCCACGTTTTCAATCCCACATGTTCAAACACCACATCCATTCCCCTGCTCCCCACACTTTTTTTAACCATAAATCCTATATCGGATTTTTTATAATTCCATGCTTTGTCTGCACCCAGTTTTTTAGCCATTTTCACTTTTTCCTTAGTTCCCGCTGCGGCATAGACTTCACAACCAAAATAACATGCAATCTGGATTGCCATACTTCCAACACCAGAACAAGCACCCCATACAAAAACCTTTTCTCCCGGTTTGATTTTTGCTCTTTTTACCAGCATGGCATAAGCTGTTTGAGTCGATAAGGAAAATGCAGCAGCATCAGGAAAGGACAGGTGTTCCGGTTTTTTTCTTAGTTGGAAGGATTTAACCTTTACATATTCACACTGCGTTCCATTCATTGTTTCCCCCAATATGCCCATTTTCCTGCAATAATTTTCTCTCCCTTTTTGGCATTGATCACAAGTGCCGCAATAAACCAATGGCTGTAAAATGACAGGATCTCCAGGAATAAATTCTGACACTTTCTCCCCACAGGATTCCACAACACCTGCTCCGTCACTTCCCAGAATGATTGGTAGCGGTACTCCGGGGATTCCCTTCCTGACCCAAATATCCAAATGATTTATGGATGCTGCCACAATTCGAACAAGGATATCATCACCAGATTTACTGATTTGGGGTTTCCGCACGGATTCCCACTTCAGTTCGGAAAGGTCTCCGAAATTATGGATTCGTACCGCTTTCAATTATCTTGATTAAATAAAATATTATCTATACTGTATTTTCCGGGTCCCAGACAAACCACTGCCATAAAAACTGAAAAATAGACCAATGCACTTTCAGGACTACCTGTTGTGGTTAGATGATGCATGGCAGCCACAAACATCGTAATTGAAGTCAATAAAGCTGCATACCTTGTAAACAATCCGATCAATACCAATACGGCACAAATAGATTCAGAAAATGCTGCAAGAAAACCAAAAAACGGATTAGCAAAATCAATGAATCCAAAAAAATATTTGGTAATTGTACTTCCCAGCCAATCCCATTTTTCCGGAGAAGTAATTTTCCCCCAGCCATGATTGAACACCAAAAAATAAGCAGGAAGTAGTCTTAAAATAAGAAGCCCGCAATCTCTACAACTGCACTTTCCACATATTAATTCCATTAGTTTTTTCAATTTTTCTCCTATTCAATATCTTCGAATTCAGCATCACTGATATTCAGGTTTTTATATTCCGATTTTTCAGGGTGATTTTTGGAACCGATTTTTTGATCTGTTGAATCCGTAATAAAAATAGAACGGACTAATTTAAAAAGAACATACCCTCCTATAACCAACAGAAAAAAACGAAACATGATTATCGGTCAATGATAGGATTGAAAAATTTAGTCCCTGAGATTGGTTCTCTTATGTAATTAATGACCTCCTCCAGATCTGCATTATTATGGACAAAATCTATATTATTCGTATTGATGATGATTAAGGGAGTTTCCTGATATTTAAAAAAATATTCATTATAAACCTGACTTAGTGCATCCAAATATTCGAAGGACATATTCGATTCAAAATCCCTGCCCCTGCGGGAAATATTCCGCATCAGCGTTTGTGTATCCGCCTGAAGGTAAATGACCATGTCCGGTTTCAGGACATTTCGTTCCAACAGATTAGCAACCGTATCATACAGGGATAATTCTTTGTCATTCAAATTCAGCGATGCAAATAAACGGTCTTTTATAAACATGTAATCGGTGATGAGGAGGTTGTGAAACATATCCACCTGCCGCAGGTCCTGCTGCTGGCGGTATCGGTTCATAAGGAAAAACAACTGAGTCTGAAAAGCAAATCGTTCCGGATCATTATAAAAATCTTCCAGAAACGGATTATTTTCATATTCCTCAAGCACCATTTTTGCACCCAGTTTTTTACCCAGCAATTTTACCAAGCTGGTTTTTCCCACACCTATAGGTCCTTCTACAGCAAGATAATATAAATTTCTCAAGCCCTGGATTCCAAATTGTGTTTGGTAACAACGGATGTATCCGGGCAGATATGCAATAAGTTTTCAACACTCACATTCAGTCCCGGTATGATGAAATCAGGTGCCAGTTCATAAAATGGAATCAATACAAATTTCCGAATAGGTAATCGTGGATGGGGAATAACCAATGTTTTTGTCTCCAGAACGGAATCGCCATGACATAAGATATCGATATCGAGGGAACGGGCGATATTTTTTTCCCTTTTCCTGGGACGTCCCATCATCTGCTCGATCTGACAGGTGCGGTCAAACAAGTCAAATGGACCCAATGATGTGATAAATTCAACAACAGTATTTAGATATTCTGGTTGTTCTTCCGCACCTAAATAAGGGGATTCATAAAAAGATGCACTTCGAATTTTGGAAATTTCCTTATGAGTCCCGAAAGCACTGATAGCTGCAGCTAAATTGGCTTCCCTGTTTCCTAAATTGGATCCTATTGATAAATACACAAGGTTATCCATTTTAGTTTGAACTCCTGTCCAATTCCACCTCTACATAATCTAAAACACCTTTAACGGGAGCATTTGGTTTCCTGACACGGACAATGATTCTTTCTATTGGGAATTCTTTCAATAAAGTATCACTTATATTTTCTGCCAATGCTTCTATAAGATAATATTTATTTCGGTGGGAACAGGCGTCAACAATTTTATAAACTGCTTCATAATCTATTGTATCTTGCAGTAAATCAGATTTTCCCGGTTTTTTTAATGAGAGAAATAATTCCAAGTCAACTTCAAATTTTCCACCCAGTTCCTTTTCCGATTTTGAGACACCGTGATAACCGTAAAACAGCATATTTTCCAGACGAATGACATCCATGAGACAATGAATTTACCGACTGGGTTAAAGTTGAGTCAAGAAGTGGACTCTGATAAATTTTTTATTTTAGAACCAAATTGGAGTACAAAATAATTTGTGATACAAATCACAAAATAATGAAAAAACTTTGCATTTCTGGTTGATTTCTAAGTCAAGATAAACGGTGGACAGACGGTAATCCAAGGTTAAAATACCAGCAATGAAAAATGAGTAATAGTGAGTTTTATTTAAGTAGAATGAGTTTTCGAGTCTGAACAAAACTTTCAGTTTTGAATCGTGACAAATAAACTCCGGCACCCACATTATGTCCATTTAAATTTGTACCATCCCAAACCACAGAATGAAAACCCGGCTGTAGTTCACCATTCACCAGATTTCTGATCTCTTCTCCCAATAAGTTATAAATGGATATACTTACTTTGGAGTATTCCGGTAAATCAAACCGGATTGTGGTTATAGGATTAAATGGATTTGGATAAGCTGGATGAAGGGCGAATAACTCAGGAATTTCTGTCAAAGAAGTCTTTCTAAGTTCCAAAAAATTAGGAGGATTTGGAATTACAACATCTCCTGAACCAGTCAGTAAAAATTCCTTGCCGGTTGCACCATTGATAACAACCCATTGTTCTTCCGAATTTTTAATTTCATAAGAAAATTCAATCGGACGATTTGCTGATGTGATTTCTATGATCCCATGATTTTGAATTGCTCTGGTGTCTCCCGAGAACCGAATATCAAAACCACCGGGTATTTTTGGTGGAAGACTGTAACTCATTTTTTTAGTTTCTGTTAAAACAACATCGAAATACAATTCCAATCCATTTTGAAATTTTAGGAAATTTTTGTCAGGAGATTGGACAATCAATTCCCTGATGTATTCACTTCTACTCAATGTATTCGAAATTGTAATAGATCCTGATTCAATGGTTCTTAACCAGTAACCAAATCCCGGCTCTAATTCTTCTGCCTGGACATAAGAACCGTTATATCCATAAATCGTTCCGGGAATGATGATTTCTCCCGGATCTTCTATGTTATTTACTTCCACATTACTCAAAATTCCGGAAATGAGATTCCATCCTTCTACAAGTTCCAGTGTTACAGTGTTAATAGGAGTTCCATTTAAACTTGTTGTACCCTCGGATTCAAATCGAAGACAATATCCTGTTCCCGGCATTAGAGCATCCTCTTGAACATAACTTCCGCTAAAAGAAAAAAGTGTCCCTTCAATAGATTCAGGAAACACGGACATGACAGATGCATCTTCCACATTCATGGGAAGTCCAACCAGATTCCAGTCTGCTATGTGGAGAATTTCCATTCCTCCACCGGTAACTTGGTAAAAACCGGTTCGTTCCAGATTTCCACGATACACATTCCAAAATCCTTCTGATGTCCCTTGGTTTTTAATATCCACTGCGATGACACTTTCGCTCGTTCCTGCTAATAATTCCAGGTCTCCGTCTGAATCCATATCTGATACACTGGGAGAACTCACAAAAGGTAATTCAAATTCGATAGGAATTTCTTCAAATAGAGTCCCATCCAATCGGAAAACAAGAAAATCAACTCCGGCATTCGTGGTAATGATTTCCGGAGAACCATCGCTGTCCATATCTGCAAACACCGGAGCACCAATCACATCAATTCCTGTATCTATGGGCCATCCGGGGAGAGGATTCCCATCCAAATCAACACCGTACAGAAAATCATCTTCCGAACCAAAAAAGATTGCCGGACCAGAGTCTGTGTCTAAAATTCCCGCAGATGAAGGGATGTCGTCACCGGTTTGGATTTCAAATCTGACACTTCCATCAGAATTTAGTGCATAGAATGAGTTATCCCGAGACCCTGCTAAAATGGTTTTACTTCCATTCACATCAATGACAACCGGAGCTGTTCTAAAATCACCATTGGCTTCAAAAGGAAACCCTTCTGCAACGGTTCCATCATCATAAATCAGATAAATTCGTTCGTCATCTGTCCCACACACAATGTCGTCTTTTCCGTTTCCATCAAAATCTGCTAATGCAACACCCCGCTGAATTTTTTCATCCAATTCCACCGGAAAATTTTCCACTACAGTTCCATCATGATTGATAGCAAACAAAGTCCCCGGATTGCTGTACCCGCCAAACACAATTTCCATTTCAGGATCATCATCCAGATTTCCAATTGCCGGAGTTCCCATCAAATATTGTTCTGCATCAAAATCCAATTCCAGATTGCATTCTTCATCCAAGATATAAAGATGCTTGCTTTTTGATGTGATGACAATTTCCAGATCACCATTATTGTCAATATCACTCACGGCTGGAGAACCCCAAATCTGATTTCCTGTATTGAACCAGCAAACATCACTCCCGTCCGGATTTACGATTCGGAAATACCCATTGTAATCCCCGAATAAAACTTTATTCCCAGACTCAAGTGGAACCAATGTTGGGGAAGTTATCACCTGGGTAACGGTCTCATAAGGCCAGCCGTCCTGATATTCAATCAATCCATATTCTACGTCCAAACTTATGGGTTGGCCTTCCTCGTCCA
>CAZFKU010000018.1:0-23929 GCA_964518835.1 uncultured bacterium | reverse complement strand
ATTCGATATTTAGTTTTATCGGGAAAATAATTTATTGGGTGTATAATTAATTGAAATAGTCCAATTTTGTCCCGGTTCCGGATAATTTGGTAGAGAGCGGGTATCCTCATCAAAAACATTATTAACAGCTAATACCAGGGTGAGATCGTTATCTAAAACCGGTAAAATGTAATTAACGGTTACATCAAATCGAGTAAAGGCACCCATATATTTATCTATCTTAATCGGAGTCCAGGTATCATCATATTCAACGGCGGTATAAGGTCTTTTTCCGCAAAAGTAAATTAACCCACTAATGGTTACTTTATTTATTGGAATTCTTGTGTTTATTGAACCGTTGAAAGAGGGAATGTAAAGGAGGGGTTCTCCTGTAGCGAGGTCCTGTGTTTTGAAGTAGTTGGTATTCCATCCGATAGTGACAGGAAAGGAATTCAAGCCAACTTCACCGGAGAGAACTAATGAAAATCGTTTTGCCGATGCAATATTTTCGGGAGACCAAATTCCATTTTCGTTTTCATTCCACTGAATGAGGTTTTTTGTTGATCGGTTCGTAATACGAAATTGAAGATCACCAGAAGTGAAAAGTGACGTAGTCCAATCCAGAGAAACTATTTGGCTGTACTCCGGTTCAAGATTCGGGTTTCCTGATTCAAACATACCTTCGGGCCAATACAGATCGTTTAGGGTAGGTTCACGAAAAGCATTCCCTCCGGAAATTCGGAGAACATCATCATTTTCCCTGTGGACGGTTAATCTCAAATCCCCCGTGAAATTTTGATGATGACCTGATGAGTAATCGTATCGTATTGTTGGTGTAAGTTTTATCTTATCCGACATTTTCCAGGAACCCCGTGTTACGAGAGATTTCAGTGATCGTGAATGATTCCCGACATCGGTACTCACAATATTTTCCTTTTTCAATTCAAGCATTGTTTGACCGAGAAAAGTTCGCTTGATCCTATGAACCCAGTTGAAATTAACAGACCTGTTCTGGGGCTGGTGTTTACTATGGATAGGCCAACCAGGGTTTTCATCATTATAGGTTTGTAAGTTTTTGAATTGAGTCAAAGTCATACCTAAATGACCACGAGCATTAAGGTAAACAGCGCTGAGCTTTCCAATTGTGAAATTATCTTTGCGTCTTGCAAGTGGAGTTAACCAATTTTCTGAACCTGAGATTCCCCTGTCAGTGTTTGTTGCCAGAAACAATGCAGAGAGTTGAGCTCTTTGCCCAAGATGATATTCAGACTGTATCATGCCAAATGTTTGATTCATATCATTATTTTCTTTTTTTACAGATCCGCTTGCACCATCAATTAAATAATTTCCATTATCCTGCGTGACCCCGGTGTCAACTGATAATTTAAAAGGACTATCTATGAATGAAAGTGTCAGGTGAGTTTGTTTATAGCCAAAACTGCCTGCAGTGAGTTTGATTTCATTATCATATACAGTTTGACTATTTAAATTAATGGCACCATCAATCACACCAGATCCGAAATACACACCGGGAGTTGAAAACAAGGTTACCTGGCGGATGAGGGAGTGTGGTATTAAGGTTATATCACTGCCTCCGCTCTGAGGGTCAGTTATAGAAATATTCTCAAAAAGGATTTTTGTATGGACAGATTGTCCTCCATCAATATAAAGACTTTGATTACCGGCTTTTCCTCCATAGGAATTCCATCCCAATCCCGGTAAGTCTACCGGTAAGAACCCTGATTCCTGATTATTTAATAATGCAGTCTTTTCCGGTAGATCAAAAGGGCGGGATGGTTTTTCGACCGTGACTGATGCAAGAGGAATTGTTTTTGATTGAAGTATATATGTTTTGGAATAATCATTGGAAACAATGAAAAATGCAGACTCATACCCAAGTCTAATAATGTATAAAGTATCACCTGGTTCGGTGTTAAAATTATGTGAGTAATATCCGTTTTGGTCGGATACTGTCCAATTAGTTTTATCCCTGTCTGTGATTATAGCATAACCAATCGGTTCCCCGTCTGAAGATTGAATATAACCCCTTCTTAAATCTGCAAATAAGATCGTTGAAAATAAAAAGATCAATAAAATAATGTTTTGAACAGGTGATTGCATTGCAACTCCGAAATTAAGCTCGGGTGAAGGGGGAAGATATATTGAAATATTTCATGACCTTTATCCCGAAAGTATGAAACAATAGTCTGATGTCCAGGTTTCCTGACTTCCGCATTCTCAGAGTTTTCCGCCTTCTCATTCCGAATTATCAGGACAATGGCATAGTAGAAAACCCTTAACGGTTACAGTAGCGGGGACTGTGCCGGATTTTCACCGGCTTCCCTGCAACAATCAGATTAAACTGCTATTATTTTGACGAAGTTTAGTTGAATTATTATGCTTTATCCAAATACTTAATCAATCAAAACCCTTCAGTTCATTATAACGAAAACAAGATATCAAATGATCGTTTACCATTCCTGCCGCCTGCATAAATGCATAACAAATTGTGGTTCCGACAAATTTGAAACCACGGTTTATTAATGCATCGCTCATAGCATCCGATTCCGCTGTGGATACGGGAATATCATCCATATTTTCCCATTTATTGACTAGGGTTATTCCCTCAGTAAACTGCCAAATGAATTTGTCAAAAGATCCAAATTTATTTTGAATATCTATAAAATGTTGACTATTTGAAATGGTGGATTTTATTTTCAATTGATTTCGTATGATGGATTTATCCTGCTTTAGAATTTCGATTTCTTTTTTCCCAAACTGAGCCACTTCCTCTGGGTTAAAATCAGCAAATGCACTTCTGAATCCTTCCCTTTTATTTAAAACGATCTGCCAGCTAAGACCAGCTTGAAATGAATCCAGCACCATAAACTCAAACAGTTTTCTGTCCTCATGAACCGGAACTCCCCACTCTTCATCATGATATCGAATCATCAGCTCATTTGAGCCGGGCCAGGGACACCGGATTTTATCCGGAGACATTTAAAAATTAGGTCCTGTGTGAGTACCAGTTATCTTATCGGTAAGATAATTGTAAGCATCATCAACTGTGTCACAAATACAAAATAAATTCAAATCTTTTTTTGATATCGTTCCTATTTTTACCAAATAATCCCAGTTTACAATGTTTTCCCAAAACTCCTTTCCATACAAGACGATGGGAATAGTTTTTTTAATTTTTTTTGTTTGGATTAAAGTCAAAATTTCAAATAATTCATCCATAGTACCAAATCCTCCTGGGAATGCTACTAATGCTTTTGCCAGATAGGACATCCAAAATTTTCTCATAAAGAAATAATGAAATTCTATATCAAGATCAGGTGTGATCCATTTATTTCCAGATTGTTCATTGGGGACGGTTATGTTTAATCCTATGGCTAATCCCTTTGCCTCAGATGCACCACGGTTTGCTGCCTCCATGATTCCTGGTCCTCCGCCTGATGTTATGATATAACGGTGCTTTGAGTTTTTTAGTTTTTTGCTCCATTTTGTCAATTGTTTGGCAAGTAGTCTTGCATCTTCATAAAATTTACTCATGGATAGATTTCGTTCTAATTCCTTCTTTTTTTCAGGTCGTATTTTTTTTGATCTATTTTTAAGGTCTTGTTTTGCATCTTTTGGTGATTTTATTCTGGCGCTTCCGAAAAATACAATCGTGTCTTCAATATGGTTTCGGGAAAATCGTAGTTGAGGTCCTAAATACTCTGCAGCAATCCGAATACTCCTGGCATCAGGACTTTTAAGAAAATCGGGATTCAAATGGAAAGGTTTGTTTTTTTGTTTATCAGTCATTTATACTCAAGTATATTACGGGGGTGAAAACTAATATGGAATGAATCATTAAAAAAGCTGTTCATATAAATATTTTACTGAATTTTTCATTTGAGTTAGAATTAATTTGGACTAGATTTCCATGATGAAAACAAGGTGTTTTTTTCTGATCATTTCCTGGATAATTGTTGGATGCAGTCCTCATTTAATTAAACCGGATAAAAAAGATACTCCCTCAATTGAGCCTACTCCATTTGAAGAAAAGGGATTTCGAAAATCAAACTTGGATGATTGGGAGTTTTTAAAAAGGAATCCGACTGAAACCGAAGTCAACCGACTGTTTGGAGAACCGGATTCCACATGGGTTGATGAGTATGATGAATATAAAATACTTTACTATTTTGTTCCTGACCTTCAGGATTACAATTCAATTGAAATCGAAATCAAAACAGGAAGGGTTTCCGGGTTTGAGTGGGATTAAGACCTTTGGACTGCATTGCATAAAACCCTAATATTCCCTCTTTATTTTTAGTATAAATTGGTCAAAATAGCTCCTTCCATCCTGTCTGCAGATTTTTCCGATCTCCGTAATGCGTTAAATTTATGCAGTGTCGGCAAAGCTGATTATATCCATATTGATGTCATGGACAATCATTTTGTTCCAAATTTGACTATCGGTCCGGTAGTTGTAAAATCGTTAAGACCTGTCTCCAATATTTATTTTGATGTTCATTTAATGGTCGCCACTCCCCGGGATTTAGTTGAGCCCTTTCAAAAAGCAGGTGCAAACGGGATCACATTTCATATTGAATCTTCTGACAACCCCGGTGAATTGATTGACGTGATAAATTCATTAGGATTAGATGTGGGGATTTCATTAAAACCGGCGACACCTTTAGAAGAAATCACTCCTTTTTTAGATCAAATAGATCGGGTGTTGATCATGAGCGTAAAACCGGGATTTGGCGGACAAAAATTTATAGAATCATCTCTTGAAAAAATTAATCTTCTTCATCAGATGTTGAGGAAATATAAATTGGACAGGGTGGAAATCGAAGTTGATGGCGGCATTAAACTGGAAAATGCCCTTGATGTCATAAATGCAGGAGCAGATGCCTTAGTTGTAGGTTCAGGAATTTTTAAAAATGACGATCCGGTGAATCAAATTAATAAATTTAAAGAGTTAAAACCTTCATGAGAACTTATCTGGATATTGAAACTTTTTCAGAATGGAGCAGGGAAGAAAAAGATGCGTTTTCGATTCGAGTGTTGAAAGGAATTATTCTGGATGGAGTACGAAAAGCCAATTCCGGTCATTCAGGTGGACCCCTTTCATCCATTGATTTTGCCTATTATCTTTTCACTGAATTTTTAAATTTTGATCCTGCTGACCCCGATTGGTTCAATCGGGACAGGTTTGTTTTGTCAGCAGGGCATGAATCCATGCTTTTATATACCTTGTTATTTATGATTGGATGGTTGTCCATGGATGACCTGAAACAGTTTCGTCAGCTTCACAGCCAAACTCCCGGACATCCTGAAGTTCATATTCCCGGTGTAGAAGCCACTACGGGACCTTTGGGGCAGGGAGTTGGTATGGGTATTGGGATGGCAGTCGGTGAAATGCTATTTAAAAATATTTGTGCAGAGAAAACAGGTATTGACACATCTTTTTTATCTCATAAAACCTATATTCTATGCAGTGATGGAGACTTACAGGAACCAGTGGCTTTAGGCGCTGCTTCCTTAGCCGGGCATTGGCAACTGAGGGATATAACCATGTTTTATGATGCAAATGATGCACAAATTTCCGGTAATACAGATCGGGCAGACTCAACGGATTATGGAACAATATTTGAAGGATTCGGATGGCATGTTCAACAGATTGATGGACACAACCATGAAGGGATCAGGGATGCAATTCAAAAATCACACGTCATGGAAAACCCCAGTCTCATTATCGGGAAAACTCAAATTGCCAATGAAACCGCTTCTATGGAAGGAGATCATGAGACTCACGGAAAGCCGTTGCCTTTTGAAGAAATAGATGCTACTAAAGAAAAATTAGGATTATCTCCGGAGACTTTTTATTTACCGAATGAAGTACGCAACCATTTTCAAAATAGATTTCCAAAATTAACTGAATTGAGAAAAGAATGGGATAAAGAATTAAATACTGCTCTGGAAACTTCATCCTTCAAAAAGTTTTGGAATATGACAATGAATAACCAGCTTCCTGATCTATCCTATCCTGAATTTGAACAGGGAGCCTCAATCGCTACCCGAAAAGCATTTGGATACACCTTGGATAAATTTGCAACTCAACTTCCCCACATTGTGGGAGGATCAGCAGATTTGGAACCATCCAATTATACAACCAATTTCGCCAAGACATATGGGGATTTTTCAAAATCACATACTGGCGGAAGAAATTTAGCGTTTGGCGTGAGAGAATTCCCTATGGGTACCATTTGTAATGGATTGGCTCACCATGGCGGGATTATCCCATTCGGTGGAACGTTTTTGGTGTTCTCAGATTATTCCAGACCAGCAATTCGATTATCGGCAATCCAAAATCTCCGTGTTATTTATGAATTCACACATGATTCTTTTTATGTAGGAGAGGACGGTCCCACACATCAACCTGTGGAACACATTATGAGTCTGCGGGTGGTCCCAAATTTGAATGTGTATCGTCCAGCAGATGCAAAGGAAACTGCAGCTTCAATGGCATGTATTCTTCAGGATACATCCACTCCCTCCGTTATGTTACTCAGCAGACAAGGACTTCCTGTTCTTGACTGTGACATATCCCAAATTAAAGAGGGGGTAGGAAAAGGAGGTTACATTGTAAAGGATTGTACTGGGGAACCTGAAATTACTATTATAGCAACAGGTTCGGAAGTTTCCCTTGGGATGGAGGTGAGTTCAAAATTGAATGATTTAAATTGCAGGGTTGTGAGTATTCCATGCTGGGAGAAATTTTTTCTCATTTCAAAGGATGAAAGAAGTAAAATTATACCAGATGATAAGGGAATCAGAATTTCCATAGAAGCCGGTGCTACATTAGGCTGGGAGCGATTGACCGGGGATAATGGATTAAATATTGGAATAGATCATTTTGGTGCTTCAGCCCCTCATAAGGATTTAGCAGAAGAGTTTGGATTTGTACCGGAGAAAATCGAAACACAGATTCGAGAACATTTGCAAAAACTAAAGGACAAAACAAAATAAAACTAAACAATGAACATACACTTAGCTACTGATCATGCTGGATTTGAATTAAAGGAAATGGTAAAAGAATATTTATCTAAGAACGGTTATTCCATCATGGATCACGGCGCTTTTGAGTATGATGCTTTGGATGATTATCCTGATTTTATTTTTCCTGCTGCCAAGGCAGTTGCAATTGATGCACATTCCCGGGGGATCATTTTTGGAGGGTCCGGGCAGGGAGAGGCAATGGCTGCAAATAGAATTAAAGGAGTTAGAGCAGTGGTTTTTTATGGGGGGAATCAAGAAATACCCTCACTTTCACGGCAACATAATAATGCGAATATATTATCAGTGGGTGCTCGATTTGTATCTTCCAAAGAAATGATAGATGTAATTGAAGAATGGTTGGCGACACCTTTCCAGGGAGGCAGGCATACGGGACGTATTCAAAAGCTGGATGATGAAACTAAATAGCTATTTATTTAAGGGAAGTGATTTAAATTTAGCGATATGTATTTTTTTATTTTCAAAAATTTAATCGAATAATTTTTGTCAAAAACAATTCTCTCTGATAAAAAACAAAATCAATGAGTTTACATCAAATACAGGCAGGTACACATGTAACAGTCCGCTCTACCGGGGATGTGGGCTCCATCAAGGAAGTTTATTATTTCCCCACTATGTACAAGGTGGAACTTGATAATGGGGCAGTTGAAAAATTCACTACGCATGAAATAGACATTGAAGGCACTTCGTTGGCAAAACCGGGGATTATCAAGGAAGCAACCTCAAAAAAACTACGTTCCGGTAAATCTTATGAGGTGAGTTTATTAAATGTCAAGACAGTTGTTTGGCAGGAAATCAAAGGTGACATTTCAGATGTGTGGAAGCGTCTCATTTCTTTAAATGATTACCATTTATGGTATCCGGGAATTCAGCGAATGCTTCCCCTGAATGATATGGGCAGATATGTTCACCAATATTCTTTCGATCAATTCGATTTGAAGCCGGGAAGCCATGTAAGAACTAGGAGCAATTCACTGTTCCCTTTTTTAAATGGCAGGATTATGGCAATGGAGAAAGAAAAACAATTCACATTATTTCTACGGATAAATCCAATGTTAAAAGAATTGACTCAATTTGAATTGGTAGAAAAAGATGGTAAAATCCTGGTTACCTGCACCCGTTCCTATAAAGGATTATTTTCATTGTTGGGATATTGGGGATTTCATAAAGAAAAATCGTTGCTATTGAAAGATTTTCAGGAATTGTTTTTTCCAATAATCATTGTAGATGAAAAGTCAAAAGAAGAAAAAACCGTTGACGATACATCTGCGCCTTCCATGGATAGGGAAACGACCATAGCTTATGCGGTGAATAAAGGGATTTCAGGAGATATGGATTTCATCAATTCCATTCCGGACAAGCCCACAAGAGGATTAGCTAAAGCCGCATTGATAAAAGCAAAACGTACAGGAATCATTCCGCCAATGCCGGACATCACGCCTGAGAAAGACTCATCTTCTGCCCCAAAACCGAAAACTGATGCAAGTGGTATCCCCATATTTGAGGACACCCAGGATCTGATTCATTACGCTGTTAACTTAGCATTGGATGGTAATATGGATGTGATCAATGGAATAGCAGATAAACCCACAAGGGGTAAAGCAAAGGCAATGATGGTAAAAACCAAGCGCAGCGGGGAACGCCCTCCTATGCCGGAGATGCCGGTTCAGGCAGAACCCCCTGAATCTTCAGGTGTAGAAACTTCTTCTCCCCAATTTGAATCTACGGAAGATTTAATTCATTTTGCAGTAAACAAAGCTTTGGATGGAGATATGGAGTTTATTAATTCCATTGAGGATAAGCCAACAAGAGGTAAAGCGAAAGCGATGATGGTGAAATCCAAACGTAGCGGAGAGCGTCCGCCTATGCCGGAACTTCCCGTTCATTCAGATTCATCTAAAAAGGAACCGGAAAAAGCTGAATCCGAAGAAGAATTGATGAAACGATTGATCGCTGATGGAGTCCATGGGAATATGGAGGAAATCAATGCTCTAGACAATCGAGTGCTCAGAGGAAAAATTAAAGCAGCAGTCATCCGGGAAAAACGAAAAAGCGCTGGATAAGAATTATTAATTCCAATGTGTAATAAATTATGTCAGACCTAAACCATTACGACCGGGTTCAGATTATTTCCATGATTGTATGTACGGCATTGATGATCGGATATATTTTGGTTGTAGCCTATGTATTCTAATCATGTTCGACTGGCTTACGTTTCAGTGGTTGATGGAGAATTTAGGTTGGATCGTTCTTGGATTACTTCTTTCATTAGGATTGCTTTTTTTCTTTCCTCTCTTGCTGGGATTTCAACTGAAAAATGAAATGGGACAAAAGCAGGATGACTCAACTGAAAAATAGTGGCAAAAGTGGTAGAAATTCGATTGTTTACTGAATGGGAATCGGTTTAATTTTTGGTTTAATTAGAAAGAAATATCCAAATAAAAATGTCTAAATCCCTAAATCAAGAATCAAATCCCAGCAAGGTTTATGTCATGTTTTATTCCTTTTTCCTGATTCCATTAATGATTGCTGTCATTGGGACTTCATTTTTTATTATTGTAAAGTTTCTCACAATGGAGCCTAAATCTGCATCGGATCTTCTTAATGATGTGAAAATCGGCTCTGCCTCAAAACGGTGGCAATCTGCTTTTGAATTATCAAAAATTCTGGCAAATGAAACAGATTCTGTTGACGATGTGTTGTTTAGAAACCAATTGGTTACAGCCTATTCCAGATCTGTTCATGATGATGAAAGAGTTCGGATGTACCTTGCCCTTGCCATGGGACAGACAGGGGATCAATTTTATGGAAAGACACTAAGAACGGGGTTGAAAGATGACAATCCGGTGACCCGATTAGCAGCCATTAAAGCATTAGGAGTACTGCAATACACTCCGGCAGTAGAAGAATTACGGGAAATCATTACAGACCAAAACAGGGAGGACGTTGAATATCTTACAGCGGTTGTATCTCTGGGGAATATGGGAGATCAAAGTGTCATCCCGGATTTAATCCCGCTCCTGGATCATGAAGAAGTGAATATCAGATGGGATACTGCAGTAAGTCTTGCGAAATTGGGAGATACTTCAGGATTGGATATCATTGCGGACCTAATGGACCGCACCTATTATTATTCCTATCCTGAAGTGGATCAGGAAGAAGCTAATCAGGCAATCCGGGTGGCGATCCATGTGAGTTCGGAATTCAGGAATGATGTGTTTAAAGAAAAGTTGGTAACATTGGCAGAAGGGGATGAAAATATGGAGATAAGAGATACTGCCATCAAAGCATTGAAACAGATATATGGTCATCCATCATGAGTGAAGAAAAATTTGTCCCTGAAGCTTCTGTAGGAACACCACAGGAAAAAGGTTCCGGAGCTACAATGGAAAGAAGGGGGTTTTTTAAATGGCTGAGCATTGGATGGTTGGCATTCACCGCAGCCACAGGAGGGTTCTTTACCGTTCTGATTCGTTTCCTTTTCCCCAATGTATTGTTTGAACCTCCTCAGAGTTTCAAAATCGGGTATCCGGAAGAGTTTGAGATTGGTAAAGTTGATTTACGGTTCAAGAAGAAATTTAGTGTGTGGATTGTCAGGAACGATGCTGGGATGTATGCATTGTCAACGGTGTGTACTCATTTGGGATGTACTCCAAATTGGCTGGATACGGAGCGAAAATTCAAATGTCCCTGCCATGGCAGTGGGTTTCGCCCCACGGGAATTAACTTTGAAGGTCCCGCACCCCGACCATTGGAGCGATTCAAAATTTACCTGGCTGATGATGGTCAGGTTATAGTGGATAAAAGCAAAAATTTTAAATTTGAGAAAGGTGAATGGGAAAGAACAGAATCTTTCCTGAAAGTTTAAGAGGGGTGAAATACAAAAGTGAGTGAAAAAAAATCAAAGCAGACACTTTTAGAGCGAATGGGGAACTCCCAAATTTGGAAGTCCATTATTCGCTCAGGGGTACCCAAAACCAGACGACAAAGAATGCATGCGATATTAGGCAGTGTTTTCCTGCATCTTCATCCTGCACGTCTCCCGAAACATGCAGTGAAAATTGGATATACCTGGTGTATGGGAGGATTGTCATTTTTCCTGTTTGTTGTCTTGACAATTACCGGAATTATGCTCATGTTTTATTACCGTCCCACCGTTGAATACGCCTATACAGACATGATTGATTTAGGCGAGCAGGTACCGCTTGGGATCATGAGAGAAATTCACCGTTGGGGCGCCCATGCCATGGTCCTTACGGTCTGGCTGCATATGCTGAGAGTCTTTATGACCGGCTCTTATAAACCTCCACGAGAATTTAACTGGGGGGTTGGAGTTCTGCTCATGACCATCACATTATTCCTGAGTTTTACGGGATATCTTTTGCCATGGGACCAATTGGCAATTTGGGCAGTGACGGTCGGGACAAACATGGCAAGAGCTACACCATTTCTGGGGCATGAAGGTCCCGGTGCGGCTATGCTGGCTATTGGAGATATCAACTTGGTTCATGCCGGGTCCGATGTCCGGTTTGCTCTTCTGGGGGGACGGTTTGTGGGGGAAGCAACCTTGCTGCGATTTTATGTTCTCCATTGTATCGGAGTGCCCTTCATAGCGATGATTTTTATGGCGGTTCATTTCTGGCGAATACGTAAAGATGGCGGAATTTCCGGACCGCTTTAATAATTTACATTATGGATAGTATAAAACACCTCATTGACACAATCTCTGCACCAACGATAAGCTTTACGCTGGTTACGGTTTTGTTTCCTTTTGTTTTCCCACCTGGGGACTGGTTTGAGAAAATGCACCGAAAATTAGGGTTTTGGAGAATCTGGACAAAACCGGGACTCTATACAACCCTGGGAGTCATAACCTTATTTTTTATCATGGGATATTATGATAAGAATTTTAACATTACATTAACAAAACCCGATAACTTCCCCATTATTTTAATGGTTTATTCGGTGTTCATTTATACGTGGATATCTATGTACAAAGCCTACGAAAATGATGAACGGATGAGCCGGGGTGAAAAACCTATGGAATACAATGATCCGGATGATAAGGTACTGGTCTGGCCTGATCTTGTTTATATCGAATTTATCGCCCTCATCATTTTTATGGTTTTTTTAATTGTGTGGTCTGTTCTGGTAGCTGCACCCTTGGAAGAACCTGCTAATCCTGCGGCTACTCCCAATCCATCCAAAGCTCCATGGTATTTTTTGGGATTACAGGAGATGCTTGTTTATTTTGATCCCTGGTTAGCCGGAGTTGTTTTCCCCGGTCTCATCATTGTAGGTTTAATGGCAATTCCCTACATGAGTACTACCCCCGACAATTTCAGTGGATTTTATTCATTCCGGGAACGGCGTTTAGGAATCTTTTTATTTCAATACGGATTCATGATACTGTGGATTTTTCTAATTTTTATCGGGACGTTTTTCAGAGGGCCCAATTGGAATTTCTTTGGACCGTTTGAATATTGGGATCCTCATAAGCTTGTTCCGCTAACCAACGTGAACCTTTCAGAATATTTTTGGGTGAAATGGCTTGGAACTGGTTTGCCTGCGAATATCCTGTTACGGGAATCCATCGGATTTCTCACCGTTGTTTTTTATTTTGTAGCAGTCCCTGTTTTTCTTGCAAAATATGTATTGAACGGATTTTTAAATAGAGTGGGAGCCGTGAAATTTTCATTTTTCATTTTCCTGGGACTCAGCATGTTATCCCTTCCCTTGAAAATGTACCTGCGCTGGATGTTTAATTTGAAATATATCATTGCCATTCCTGAATGGTTTTTCAACATTTAATTCTAATTTATTACAATGTTTAATAAGCAGGACGAACGATATTGGAATATCCATTTACTGAATAAATGGTTCGCTATCACCAGTCTGTTGTTTGTCATTTCAATGGTGTGGATGTTTATAGATGATAATGATGATGACTTTAAAATATATCAAAAAACTTTCCGGAAAATGGAAGTGGAGACTGCAAAAGCCAAACTGGAAGATGCAGTAGCTGAGGTTAAAGAAGAACAAAAACAGTATTTGGAAAAACTGGAAAGAGCAAAAGCAAATTATGATTCCAAAAAAGAAAAGATTGAGCAGGTAAACGAACAAATAACGGAATTAAAAGCCAAATCCTATAAAGCTAATATGGATTATCTCCATAAAAAAGCGGAGATTGATGCATTAAAATATTTAGTCGAAAAAGAGAAGTCCCACATCAATGAAATGCCAAAAGAGAAGGATTCGAAATATGAAATGCAGTATAATTCATATTTAGGTGAACTTCAGGAACTCAAACTAAAAAAAGAAGAGGTTGAATCGCTTCAATTAAATGCCGAAAAAGAATTGGAGCAAATGGAAGCGGAGGTTAAACTGGCAGAAGATGAATTAAATAATGTAATGAGGGATGTGAATTTAGTCGAAGTAAAATTATCCCGACTTGATAGACAACGAATGTCACTTACTAATCGTATTGGAGACATCATAAGAGATTTTCCGGTCATTGATTTTATGGACCCTTATTACAAGGTAAAACAGATTGTAGTTCCCGATGTAAAATACGATGTGAATTTCGCATCAGTTTATACAGTAGATCGATGCACAAGCTGCCATCTGGGAATTGATAATCCTGATTATGTTGATGCTGAACAACCTTATAAAACTCACCCTAATCTTGATTTATACCTAACTGCCGCATCTCCTCATCCGCTGGAGCAGTATGGCTGTACCGGATGTCATGCCGGCAGAAGCAGAGGAACCACATTTAATACAGCAGTTCACATGCCAAATTCAATTGACTCAAAACATGATTGGAAAGAGGAATATGACTGGAAAAAAATGCATCATTGGCTCAAGCCTATGCTTCCATTGAAATATACGGAGGCAAGCTGTTTTAAATGTCACATGGAAAAACCGGACATTAAAGGCGGGGAAAAATTGCAATTGGGATTAACTATAATTGATAAAGCAGGTTGCAACGGATGCCATCAAATTGAATCCTATCCTAAACGATTTAACACAGGTCCCGATTTGACTCGTATTAATGAAAAAGTTTCCAGGGAATGGGCACGGAAATGGATACATGATCCTCAGAGTTTTAGGTACAATACATGGATGCCTAATTTTTTCAATCAGGAAAATAACTCCTCTACGGAAATGATTCGACGCAGTACAACTGAGATCAATGCCATTGTAGAGTTTCTGTTCAAAGAGAAAGATAAAGTTGAAAATTCCCCTACCGGGAAGTACTTTGGAGATATTGAAAACGGGGAACATTTATTTAACGCAGTTGGCTGCAGGGGGTGTCATAATATCCAGGAAGAATCCACAGAGTTGACTGATCTTGATTATGATTTAGAAGCATTGCCTTATGAATATTCAGAATCAGAGTATGGATATGAACAGGAAAAACCAGATTTATTGGAATTAACCAAACAGCAGGGTCCGAACCTCATAGGTCTGGGTTCAAAGACTTCAGCAAAATGGGTGTATAACTGGATAAAAAATCCTCAGGAATACCGGCCCGATACCCGAATGCCGAATCTGCGACTTTCTGATCAGGAAGCAAAAGATATTACAGCATACCTTCTTTCCTTTGAAAATGAAGAATTTAAAGATATAAAATTCCCTGAAATAGATAATGAGGAATTAGAAAATATTGCCCGTGGATGGCTGGTGAAAGCATTCCCGGAAGAAAAAGCTGAACGGATGTTATCGGATATGGATTATTCTGAAACAGTTGACTATGTTGCGGATAAAAGTATTCGGTTTTATGGATGTTTTTCCTGTCATAATATTTCAGGATATGAAAATGCCAAGCCTATCGGGACTGCTCTGACAAGTGAAGGAACTAAACCTGTTGACAAATTGGACTTTGGACACATTCACAATATCGAACATTTGAATTATGCATGGTTTGAACAAAAGCTTGCGAACCCCCGTATTTTTGATAGGCATAAGATTGTTGCTCCGGAAGATAAACTACGTATGCCCAATTTTTATCTAAAACCGGATGAAATTGAAGCGGTAGTAACAGCAATTCTGGCATTTAACGAAGACAAGGTGGGAGAAGAAAAATTAGCAAGTTTTTATCAGGAAGATCATTCTGTATATGAAGGTTATAAAATTCTAAATCAGTATAATTGCCGTGGGTGTCATATTATAGATGGAATCGGTGGACAAATTGCAGATGTCATCGGAGCATCTGAATATTCACCTCCTAATTTGAATACAGAAGGTGAAAAAGTTCAACCGTCATGGTTATTCAAATTTTTGAAAGAACCAACATTGATCAGACCTAATCTTCAGGTGCGGATGCCTACCTTCAGCCTGAGTGATGATGAATGGAATTCTGTGATAAAAGCATTTCAGGATCTGGATAAAAATAATTTGGCATTCGAGTCAGATTACCATGTGAATACCCGTTCGGACAAATACAAAGCGGGTGAGAAACTTCAGGAATTAGGTGTGTGTTCCAATTGTCATTTTTATGGAACAACCTATCCTAAACAAGGTGCTGAAACCTGGGCGCCGAACCTTGCCCTTTCCAAAGAAAGACTGCGGCCTGAATGGCTGGTGAAATGGCTGGATGATCCTCAGAAAGTGATGCCCGGTACTAAGATGCCGGCACCTTACATTCCAACCAAAGAAGAATTAGAAATGCCTGATTCAAGGTCGGTGTGGGGAAAGGAATTGGTTTCTATGAAAGGCGATCGAAAAGAGATGCTGGAGGGATTGAGAGATTACAATTTTTCTATCCCCGGGAAAAAGGATATTTCGAAAGAGATTAAAGCCTTTTTCGATAAGAACGGTTATGATTTTGGTGAGGAAGAAGAGGATGAGGATGATTGGGATGATGATGACTGGTAAAATCCGGTTTCTCTCTCCCTGATTACTTTTTCTGTATTTTCCCAGGTTGAAGATGAAACCCAAATGGTTGTGTCCTCTTCAGGGAAAATTTTCAATGATTTATAATTTGTTCCATTTTCCTCGTTAAAGGATCTATGATTATTATCACAATAAGGCAGGGTGTCACTTTTACCGCAAGTGCAGACACTGTATTTTTTGTTTGCTTTTAATTTGAGTTTGAATGCGTTTTCAGGTTTGTCCATTAATCAATTCATTAAAGTTATTAGGGTTTTAATCACAATAAAAAATACGGGATTTTATGGCAAACGGAAAAATAAATATTAGCATTACATGGGTTGTCCGTATCCTGTGGACATTTGTATTTCTTTTGCTTTTATTCGTCAAAGACTTTCCACTTTTGGGAAAATGGGTTTACATTGGTTTTATTATTTTTCTGACAATAATTACCATTTTCAGGATAAAGGAATCACAAAGGGAATGGTATAAAGAATTTGGCAATGATAATTAGTTGATTTTTGTGTTTAATAAAAAAGGGAATTTTTTCTTCCTTTTTTTAACTGACAAATTTACACGATTACTTCTTTTTCTTTTTGGGACGAATAAATGTGTGATCTTGAGTCGTCACAGCCGGTATATCACCATCTTTTCCAATAGTTACTTTATAACTTCCTACTCCGCCCATTCCTTTGGCTTTTTCATGCCAGAAATCCACTTCATAAGTTCCAGCAGGTATGCCTGTTATTTCGTATTTACCATTTGAGTCACTGACGGCAAAATAAGGATGGTCTGTTACTGTCGTCCATGCTTTCATCCAGGGATGCACATCACATTTGATAAAAAAAGGGTCTTCCGTTTTTTTAAATGTTACTTTCTTTTCTTTTACCACTTTGGGCATGGCAAAATTGAATTGTTTATTCACCTTTGACATGGAATGAATATTGTGCATGGTAGGATCGCTGTTTTTTATAATCAATTCCTGATCTTTCATAATACCAAAAACATGTGGAGAGTAAATACATCCTTTTTGATCAACTACAGCAGGTTCTTTTGGAGTTCCTCCATCATAAGGTACATTTTTAATGCAAACCAGAACATTTGCCAGTTGACCATCTTCATTCAGGATAAAACTTTCTGCGTATACCTTATCTCTGTGTGCGGAACTGCAGATTGGATCTGCATCCATTTTCAGGGATTTTTTCTTTGGAGGTTTTCCTGAATAAGAAACCGTACCGTTTAAATTACCGGCTGTAATAGATGAAATGATAAAAACAGACGTTAAAATTAGGTTTATTTTGTTTGAAATTAAATACATTATATTTCCCTTAATTAATGAAAAAATATTTGATTATGGATTAAAATTACTCCATAATTTTACTCTGCTCCAAATGGTACTTAATTAAAATAAAATGGTTTCATCAAATTCACAGTTTGCCGATCAAGTTCATTTTTCAGCCCATTTTTTATTGTAATGTATTTATTAATCATCCTCTCATATTTACTGATGGGAATGACCACAGTTTTATTGCTGATGGCAGGATATCAGGGTTTGGCGCAGATATCTGTATTTGGTTTATCTCATCCCTCATTAGGTTTTTTAACAATTATGATTTTCGCTTTAACAGAGACGTTCACTCTTACCTACATTTCAGCTTTAATCAAATCACTGAAACAGAATGTTAAAGAAGATCAATCTGTTGTTTTATCCCAATCTCGCAGTAAAGTGTATAGCCATGGAATGATGTCTCTTCTTTGGATAACCACCGTATTTTTACTTGGAGGAGCAGTGGATACAAATCTTCTGCCTTCTTTTCTCCATGGTATGATATTTCTGTTAGGGTTTGTCCATTATTTTTATGTACTCAAATTACAGCATCAGGCATTTGGAGATTGTGTTTTAATAATCAATAAATTGACAATCTGAGGATTCACATAATATTATTTCGAAGTAAATTTACCAATGTATTATCTTGCAAAATGCTTGGAATTAGCAGGAATGTGCATCATTGGAAGCGGAATGATACGGAACTTTCCCAAACTAATGGACCCAAAATGGCTTTTGGTAGGCGGTCTGTTTTTTGCAGCCGGGTGGGTCATTGAAAAATATGTTTTAAAAAAATAGGATAAATTTGAGAAATGGCTAAACCATACGATTATTTGAAGGGTATTCCAGAATTACCTGATAAACCCAATATAAAGAAAAAACGTCCAAAACTCATGGCGGTTGTGGATGAGGACAACTGCACTGGATGTTCTGCTTGTGTTCCTTTTTGCCCTGTGGATTGCATCGAACCAGTATCGAAAGAAAAATATGACATTCCAATTCCTCCCGTTCAGGTTCGTTTTGATGAATGTATTGGCTGTCAGGTTTGCGCAAGGGTCTGCACAAAATTAACATGGGATGCAATCCGAATGCTTCCCATTGATGTTTTTGAAGAACGGTATAAGATGGAAATTTCCTGATTTATAGTTTCCCATTTTTGAGATTCAATAAAAATGTTTCCGGGGATTATTATATTGAATTGACTCAAAATTTAGTTATCCAAACGATTTCATTATGAAATTCCTGATTGCTGTAGGCAGCGAAGAATATTCCGGTCCGACTTTAAGAGTGGGGATGGAAATTGCTGACGCTTTTAAAGCATCTGTAACGGTTTTGAAAGTTGGACCACGTATCAGTGAATATTCTGCTTCCCAAGTTAAACTTGCTCAGGAGCGAATGGAGGAATGGGATTTTGATTCTCCGGGGGTGGAGGTATTGGAGTGGGCATTTAATTTCCTTGCTGAAAATCAATATATTACACCATCCACAGTTGAAACTGGATTTCCTAAAACCACACTGATCGAAAAAGGAAAAAACAGAGCGGAAGTATATTTACAGGGTACAACCGGTTCAGATGTTAGTCTAATTTTGAGAAACGGAGATACAATTTCAGAACTCAGAGATGAAGTGTCTACCGGGAATTTTGATGTGACCATAATTGGAGGAAGTCAAAAACGTAGGATGGCACATGATTTAATTCAGTATTTGGACAGTTCGATTTTCGTTGTAAATCAATATGATCATAATAAATCCTACAGATTATTGGTTGCAGTGAATGATTCTCCTCATAATGCTAAAGCAGTGAAATTCGGTGTTCGGGTTTCCCAGGCATTTGATGTGGATGTGGATTTGGTTACGGTTTCCAAAACCGGAACATTTAAATCAGGGTATCAACGTTCCGCCTATCAAGCAGAAAAGCTCATGAGGCGGATGGGAATTCAATATGAATCTCACTTATTAAAAGGTGACCCCATTGATATCATCAAGAAGACCGCAGGTGACAACCACATTATTGTTATGGGATCTTCTACAAAGAATCCATTGATTAAATTTTTTACAGGGAGCAAACCCCTGAAGATCATGGAACATTGTCCCTGCCCCGTCCTGATCGTTAAATAAAAGCGTAATATCAGTTTGTTAAGAAACATCATTTTTTGGATCACTCAGAAGCGGTGGTTTTTATTTGCTGTTCTGATTGGTTCAGTTCTTTATTTTTTGGAAACTCCTGAAGGGCTCTCCCTGGAAGGATATAGAACATTGATCATAGTGATAATGGCAATTATCCTGATCATTTTCGAACCCATTCCCCTTCCCGGGGTTGCAATCATGATGCTGTTCCTGCAGGTTTTACTGGGGATTGATGAACCCAACAATGTTGCCAAATCTTTTATGAGTGATGCTGTTTTTTTTATCATGGGATCATTGATGCTTGCGGTTGCTATTGTGAGTCAGGGGCTGGACTCCCGTCTTGCACTGGGAATCATAAAAATAACGGGCAATAAAACTTGGCGAATTGTGCTTGGATTTGTGAGTATTTCTGCCATTTTATCATCCTTTGTTGGTGAACATACCGTTACGGCAATGATGATGCCGGTAGGGTTGACTCTGATTTACAACACAAGTACGGATCGAGCTGTAACCAAAAATCTTGCAGCATTGATTCTATTTTCAATTGCCTATGGTAGTGCCATGGGATCAATCGGTTCACCTTCAGGCGGAGGGCGAAACGTGATAATGATAGAATATTGGCAGGAATTTGGTCTTGTTGATATTACATATTTAGGTTGGATGAAATATGCATATCCAATGCTCTTGATTGAAATTCCCCTTGCCGTAGTCATTTTATGGTTCACGTTTAAACCTAAACAAAAAGTTCTGGACTCCGCTGTTCGTAAATTGAAAATTCAGGTAGCAAAAAAAGGAGCGATGACAGGTCAGGATTTAACAACAATAATCGTTTTTTTTCTCGTGTTTTTAGGATGGGTGTTTCTCAGTAATAAAGTTGGTCTGGGTATAATAGCTCTAATGGGAGTGTTTTTATATCTGGTCTTAGGACTGATTCGGTGGTCAGATTTGAACCGGAATACAAATTGGGGAGTTATTTTACTTTTTGGAGCTGCGGTATCCATTGGTCTTCAGATGAAGGAAACCGGAGCAGCGCTTTGGATTGCCAATTCAGTTATAGATCTATTGAAAATAATAAGTGAAGATATTTCAGTTTTACGGTGGGTCGTTGCTGTATTATTGACAGGGACATTAACCAATTTGCTCAGTAATTCTGCAACGATTGCAGTCATAGGTCCCATCGTTTTAAACATGGGAGGTGACCCGCTCATCATGGGATTCTCAACTGCTATTGCATCAGCATTTGCTTATTTGACCGTTGTTGCTTCACCAACCTGCATGATAATACACAGCAGCGGATTGGTGAAACAGTCTGACTATATGAAAGCAGGGTGGAAAATGTTCCTTATGTCCATTATTGTTCTTTTCATTATGTCGAAAATTTGGGCAATTTAGCGGGTGTTTTTATCCCTGTTTTTAATAACAACAAACCGTAATTTTTTTAAATATGATAGTATTCAACTGTATTTTCTTCTGATTTTCTCCAAACAAAAAAGGAAATAAATTATGCCACAAAAAACATCAAGTATTAATCCTACAACAGGTGCCTACCAAACAGCGGTAGAACATCTTGGTCTTAAACCGAATATAGCCAGGGCTCTAGAGATGCCGGATAGAGAACTCTCAGTGGAGGTGCGCTTCAAAAGAGACAATGGGGAGGTTGCAAGTTTATTAGGGTTTCGAGTCCAGCATAATAACACCCGGGGTCCTTTTAAGGGTGGAATTCGTTATCACCATCACGTGGACCTTGCAGAGGTTAGATCACTTGCCACATTAATGACCTGGAAAACAGCACTCTTAGATATTCCTTACGGAGGCGGGAAGGGTGGAATAGCGATAAATCCAAATGAATACAGCATTCATGAATTGGAACGCTTATCCAGAAAATTTTTCAGGATAATCGATCCTATGATCGGACCAAACATTGATATCCCTGCTCCGGATGTTAATACAAATTCCCAGGTAATGGGGTGGTTTATGGATGAATACAGCCAAGTTCATGGTTATACACCTGCCATAGTGACCGGTAAACCCCTAGAACTTGGCGGGTCTGAAGGAAGAGAACATGCCACCGGAAAGGGAACTGCAATAACAGTGAAGGAAATTTCCAATAAGTTGGATATAGGCATGGATAATTCTACTGCTGTAATTCAGGGTTTCGGCAATGTGGGATCTTTTACTGCCAAATTCCTTGATGAGTATGGATGTAAGGTTATCGCCGTGAGTGATGTAAGCGGTGGTGTTTATGATCCGAATGGACTCGAAATTTCAAGTCTGTTTGACTATAATTACAAAAACCGGACAATTGATGGGTGCGGACAGGGGAGGAAAATTACCAACGATGAACTATTGGCTTTGGAATGTGATTTTCTGATCCCGGCAGCATTGGGAAGTGCAATCAATAAAAATAATGTTGACATTTTGAACTGTAAGGTTGTCATTGAAGCAGCAAATGGACCTGTGACACCTTTAGCTGCTGAAACTCTGTGGGATAAACAAATTCCCATCATACCTGATATTCTTACAAATGCAGGTGGTGTAACTGTATCTTATTTTGAGTGGGTCCAGAATCTCCAACAGTTCAAGTGGGAATTAGAAGAGGTAGATTCAAAACTGGAAACCAAAATGGTAAAAGCATTTAGCGAAGTTTATGATGTGAAAGTTGAGAAAAATATCCCCATGCGCATTGCAGCTTTCATGGTTGCAATTGACAGAGTTTCACGCTCCTATTCCTTAAGGGGAGTGTAAATAATACACCGGGAATAAACCTCTGAATTTATAGGTAAATTTTACAATTGGAAGTTTAGACCGGCACTAGTTTTAGAACATATTGCTACCCTGTCTTTTTTTGATTTTGCCCTTTTTGCAAATAGTGCAGCAGTATTAACGGTCTGCCCGTAGATTTCTATGACACCATTTCCCAAGTCCACTTCATAAATATTTCCTGTGGCTAATCCAATGTAAAAATAAAACGATTTGTCCTGTTCATAAATTGAAAGTGTGGATATTTCTTTCCCTGAGGAAACAGCGTCCCTAATATTTTCAAATGAAAATAAAATCACCGATGAATTTTCTGATTTTCCCATTTTGACTCTTTATGATTTTCTCAATTTCCCGGAATTTTATCAAGAGTGATTGAATTGCTTTCTCTTCTCCAATTAACTCATTCAATTTTATCCACCCATCCAAATCAGCAAAACAAACAGTGAGGTTTCTTCGAATCATTCTTTGTAACCAAATTTTATTTAGGGAAGTCTGAGACAATGGAAATCACAGATTCGGTTAATTTTTCTGCATATGGAATATGAAGAAATTCATTGGGACCATGAGCATTGGATTGAGGTCCCAACACTCCCGTAATCACAAATTGTGCTTCAGGAAATGCATCTCCCAGCATTCCCATGAAAGGGATGGTTCCGCCTTCACCCATGTAAAGAGTTTTTTTCCCATAAACAGATTGTGAAGCGTTCTGTACAGCCTTTTCCAACCAAGGACGGAGTGGAGGAGCATTCCATCCGGTTGCCGGTTCTTCAAATTCTAAACTGACCTTTGCACCATAAGGCGGATCAGTTAATAGAATATTCTGCAGTTCAGATTTAGCTTTTTCAGCATCCAATGTGGGAGGAAGCCGTAGAGATAACTTTAATGCTGTATAAGGACGAAGAACATTTCCCGAATCTTTTAATGCCGGGAGTCCTTCCGCTCCGGTTATGCTCACCATGGGTCTCCATGTGTTATTCAACAGAAGTTCAACTGAGTCATTCAAAACCGGGTAACTGTTTTCGATCCACGGAAATGCACCAATAAAATCATCTCCTAAAGTTGAGATGGTTTCATTTGCCTGCAAAATTCTCTCATTTGGAATAGATACTGAAAACTCATTTGGTTTAATCACACCCGTATTTTCATCTTCAAGTCGGGATAAAATTTTTCGGGCAATTCGGAAAGATGAGGGAACGATTCCACTCCCTCCACCGGAATGAATTCCTTCCTTTAAAATGTCCACTCTTAAAGTACACCCAATGAGTCCACGAAGAGATGTCGTAAGCCAAAACTGATCATAATTACCCGTTCCTGAATCCAGGCAGATTACTAAATCAGGTGAACCGATCAATTGTTTCTGTTGGTTTACGTAAAAGGGAAGATCAGGAGAACCGCTTTCTTCACAAAATTCAATTAGTATTACGATTCGTGGGTGGGAGATGTTGAATCTTTTCAATGCTTTCATCGTACAGACGGAGGCAAAAATTGCATAACCATCGTCCGCACCGCCTCTTCCGTAAAGTTTATCACCATCTAACACGGGAATCCACGGACCCAATCCTTCATTCCATCCCGCCATTTCCGGTTGTTTATCTAAGTGACCGTACATTAGAATATTGCCTGAAACATTGCCCGGAATTTCAATCATTATCAATGGTGTTCTTTCTCCACTCTGGAATGAGTGAATTTTCCAATCGTCTTCCGCATGTATTTTTACCCAATCCAGTGCCAGATTGAGAACCTTATCCATATGACCATTTTGTTTCCAATTAGGATCGAAAGCAGGGGATT
>CAZFKU010000017.1:0-24721 GCA_964518835.1 uncultured bacterium | reverse complement strand
CGGATCAGAGCAGCACCCTCACCAATTCTTCTTAATGCTTCTCCTAAATCCCTGGCACCACAGACAAAAGGTGCTTTAAAATCGTGTTTCCAGATGTGGTTGGCTTCATCTGCAGGAGTAAGAACTTCACTCTCATCAATAAAATCCACCTCCAATGCTTCCAGCATTTGGGCTTCGGCAAAATGTCCTATCCTGCATTTCGCCATCACCGGGATCGAAACTTCCTTCTGAATGGCCTTGATCATTTTGGGGTTGCTCATTCTGGCAATCCCACCATCTTTGCGAATTAATGCGGGGATTCGTTCCAATGCCATGACAGCAACGGCTCCCGATTCTTCAGCAATGATTGCCTGTTCGGCAGACATCACATCCATTATGACTCCACCTTTGAGCATTTCTGATAAGCCCACTTTTACTTCAAATGTTCCTTTAGCCATATACCGTCTCCTTTTCTACTTCCTGATCAAGATGTGTCACAAACACCACCACTTCTTCAATCAGATTGTCCGGCGTTGAAGCACCTGCTGAAATGCCAACCGATTCAGCATTTGTGAACCAATCGAGATCAATATCTTTTGCGCAGGTGATTTGGTGAGAATTTGAATTCCTTACTTTAGATAATTGAGCAAGACGCTTTGAATTTGCACTGGTAAATGAACCAATTATTAACATCACATCACACAAATCAGCCAATTCTTTTATTTGATTTTGATTCCTTTTAGTAGGAAAACAAATTGTATTGACAAACCGCAGATCAAACACCTTTGTCATAAGTATATTAATAATTTCCTGTACATTTTCAATGGTTTGGGTGGACTGGCTCACGATACCGGCTTTTTTCATTTTTCGTAATTTGATTGCTTCTCCAGGGTTTTCAATCACAATAGGATCTTTTACCTGACTGGCTATCCCAACCACCTCATCATGACCATGATCGCCTATTATAATGATCCGTCTTCCTTCCTTTTCCAATTTAGATACTTCATCATGAATTTCACGTACTAATGGACAAGTAGCATCAATGATATTCATATTTTTATCTTTTGCATTTTTCCAGACTTTCGTTGCTGAACCGTGGGCTCGAAACAATACAGGATCATTTTGGGGAATTTCATCCAGAGATTGAACAACTTTTGTCCCTGCTTTGTTCAAATCGTTTACTACACTTTCATTATGTACGATATCACCCAACATATACACATTCCCGTATTTCTCAGTAGTTTTAAATGCAAGGTTTACTGCATCCCTCACCCCAAAACAATATCCCGCATCTTTTGCGACAAAAACTTTCATTTTAAGGAACCATTTTGGGAAACTATGGATTTTCTAACAACATCTAAAATATGGGGAGTTGCTTTTTTTAAAGATTCCTTGATTTTTACTCCTGCAGCGAACGGATGACCTCCACCACCTAATGTTTTTGCCATTTCATTCACAATATATTTTCCTTTTGATCTGAAATTTACCCTGCATTTATCTTTTCCCGATTCCATTATCATCAAAGCAACTTCCACTCCATTTATTGTCCGGACAAAATCAGAGAATCCTTCAACATCCTTATCCTCAGCTTCACATTGTCTAATTGTAGTTTTATCCACAACAAACCAAGCCAATTCTCCATCCATTTCATAATGCAAATTATGTAGAATGGTTCCCAGTAATTTAACACGGCTTTTGGTACTGTTTTCATAAACCTGTTGATAAATAAAACTTGTATCAACTCCCGCTTTGTAACATTCGATAGCAATTTCATGACAATGGATATTCGTATTACTGTACCTGAAAGATCCGGTATCTGTCATAATTGCTGTAAATATTCCTTCGCAAATATCTTTTGTGAGCGGATGGGAAAAACATTGTTCTAAAATATCGAATACAATCTCGCCTGTAGCTGCAGCTTGAGTATCCACGAGATTATAAGTAAATGCGGATTCATCCATTAAAGCGTGATGATCAATATTCAGGGAAGTCAATTGAAACATTTGAATTGCATTTCTGATATCTTTCAATCTTCGACCATCTCCAACATCAAAAATTATAATTAAATCAACATCTTTCAGCCATGAATCCAATTTTTCACTCGAATATTCATGGAACATGGATCCCTTTTCGAAAAACTTATATTCATCAGGTAAGGGCGAAGGAAGGATAATTTTACAATCTATTTTCTTATCCTTATAAAAATGATACATTGCAACGGCACAGCCTAATCCATCTCCATCAGGATTTTCATGTGTGGTGAGTGCTACCCGCTGTGGGTTCTCTAAAACAGATTTATACCGGTCCAAATTCATTGATTCAATTCAGTAAATAAACAATTAATTTAGTGTTATTTAATCAATAAACCACTATACTGCTGATAAAAATCTTGAGTCAGCTTGAATCCAAACTTATTCTCTTTTCCACATTCGCTCTGATTGACCATCCTCCTTCACTGACTGTCGAGCCAGAACAAAAAGATAATCCGAAAGACGGTTCAAGTATTGAAGCCAGATATCATGGCATGGTTTCTTTTCCATTAGGGCTACCAAGAAACGTTCTGCTCGGCGACAAACCGAACGGGCATGATGGATCCTGGCAGACAATTCATTTTCTCCCGGTAGGAGAAATTCTTTTAATGGGGGTAAATTTTCATTGATAGATTTAATTTCTTTTTCTAAATATTTTACCCTTTCCGCTTTTAATAACTCATCACTATTATTTCCTAACAAAGACACTGCGCCGCCCATATTAAATAGATCATTTTGGATGTTTTCAATATTAGATTTAAGTTTTTTAGTTTGTCCGGCAACTTTGACTATCCCTAACAAAGATGATAATTCATCCAGGTCTCCCAAAACATGTAATTCTAAACTGGATTTTGAAACTATTTCATTCGTTCCCAATCTGGTTTTCCCCTGATCTCCTGTTTTTGTGGTTACTTTTGTAATTCTCATCAGAAAAATATAAATGAAACTATGATAAAAAGTGGCAATAATACAGGTATTGAATATTTTGTCATATACCCAAAAAATGAAGGCATATTGATTCCTGATTCTTCCGCAATTGACTTCACCATAAAATTGGGGGCGTTCCCAATATACGTCATTGCTCCCATAAAGACCGCTCCTGAAGAAATTGCCAATAAAGTGATGTGCAATTCTCCCATTAATGCAGCCGGGTTGCCTCCTGCAGTATTGAAGAAAACAAGATAGGTAGGAGCATTATCCAAAAAACCAGATAAAATTCCTGTTGCCCAAAAATACATGTAATTTACAGGACCATCTGGACCGGACACAGCGTGAATCACTCCGGAAAGCACACCAGAAATCCCTGCTTTCAAAATAGCAATTGCCGGTATTATCGTAATAAAAATCCCTGCAAATAATTTAGCAACTTCCTTTATGGGAAACCAGGTAAATTCATTCGCTACCCTGATTGCAACTGGAGTAGTTTTCCAACTGAGAAATGCTAAAGTGAGTAAAAGAATGTCCCGGGCTAAATTCTGTAATTCAATGTGCACATGATAAACCGTAAAAGTCAACCCAGGTTTCCAAAAACCACTTAATATGACCGAACCGATGACACCAAGAATAAGGAGGAGATTAAATCCGCCTTCTAATCCGAATGAAAATCTGGTGTTTTCTTCAGGAAAATCCGTTTCTTTTTTGTAATAAAATGTATCAATTATGAAAAAAATCATCAATAAGGAAACCACCATAAAAACCATTGGAAGAAACATGGCACGGGTTGTCCAGAAAAAATCAATCCCATGAAGAAAACCTAAAAACAAAGGCGGATCACCCAAAGGCGTCAGGGAACCTCCAATATTCGCCACAAGAAATATAAAAAAAATAAGAACATGAACTTTTTCCCGCCGCCATGCATTTGCTTTCAATAAGGGACGGATGAGAAGCATTGCAGCTCCTGTGGTCCCCATCCAGCTTGCCAATACGGTGCCAATTAACAGAATTAAAACATTCACGAGAGGTGAACCAACTAAATGCCCTTTGAGACGAATTCCTCCAGAAATTGTGAATAGAGCTAATAACAATATTATGAAAGGAAGATATTCAATAAACATGACATGAAAAAATTCATAAAGGGTAAGTTTGAACCCAATTTTTTCCGATACGATCATGGGAAAGAGAAGTGTCAAAGCCCAAAATAAAGATACTTTTCCATAATGTTTATGCCAGAAACGACTGCTTATTAATGGGAATACCGCAATGGACAACAATATTCCAATGAATGGAATTATCCAAACAATTGACAATTGGGTTCCGTCCAAATGAAAAGAGTTTTCATTGGAACCTAATAGACAAGCAGGAATCCCGAAAATCAGGAATATTACAATTTTATTCATTCGACAAAAGACGTTGAATTATTAATGTAAAGGGTTAAAATCAGGTATAATATTATTCAAATTTCACTCTATTTCCATTGATAAAATTCTGATATTACCTTAATTTGAAACATGAATACTTTTTTAGCCATTTGTTTTTTAGGGTTGTCCATACTGGGACTTTCAATCGGCGTCATACTTAAAAATAAACCATTGAGCGGGTCCTGTGGTGGAAATCCCGATTCCTGTGATTATTGCAAGGGTGATATAAAAAAATGTACGAAAACATCCTGAACACTTTTCAGTGGTTTGTGAACATCTCATCGACACTTGATGTCATAATTTTCTGGAATGAATTTCCTTCTCTGATAAAAATTATCGCTTCGTAATTATCTAAATCCTCTATCATTTTAACACCTTTTTTCCCTAACACAAGCAGTGCAGTTGCCCAAGCATCCGCCTCTGTACAATGCGGTGCAATAACTGTAGCAGATGCTACTCTGTTTTGTACCGGAAATCCTGTGTTTGGATTAATAACATGAGAATAAATTATGTCATCTATTTTGAAAAAATTTCTATAGTCCCCGGATGTAGCCACTGCTGAATTGGATACATTCAAAACAGTTTCAATTCTTCGATCCATTTGATTTTCCAGCTCCGGTTTGTCGATTCCAACCGTCCATGATTTTCCATCTTTTTTCTTCCCTCCACAGCGAATTTCACCTCCAACCTCAACTAAATAATTATCGATTTTTAATGTTTCCAGTAAATCACTTATACAATCCACGGCAAATCCTTTTGCAATGGCATTCAGGTCAATTTCAATTTCAGGATTCAATTTCTTTATGGTGTTTTGAAAGGAGATTAATTGTTCAAATCCAATATTTTTTTTTACTTTATCAATTTCCTTTTCTGAGGGTATGGTGTGATTTCCTTTGATTCCAGGTCCAAAACCCCAGAGCCGTACCAATGGCATGATGGTAATATCAAAAACTCCTTTTGATAGACGTGAAACATCCTGGGCTCGATGGACCACTTCGGAAAATTCTGAACTGATGGTAACCGTATTTGTATTTTTAATTGAATTAAACTTAGAAATTTCACTGTCAGCAATATAAGTGGACATCTGCTGATTTAATCTGTTTAAGACTGAGTCAACTTTATGCTGGATCCGGGCTTTACCAATTGTGAATTGATCCTGAATATAAACAATGGAATAAGTTGTCCCCATTGTATATCCCTTTATTTCAAATGGTTCAGATTTATCTTGACAGCTTAGGAATCCAAGAATACTAAAGCCCAACAAAAGTCGGGCTTTACATTTTATAGAGAAGATACTATAATTAACCAAAACTGTCATAAGCGATCATTTCCGGGTCAACTCCCAGACTATCCAGCATTCCTTCACAAGCACTGACCATTAAAGGTGGACCGCACATATAGTATTCCACTTCGGTTGGATCTTCATGATCTTTCAAATAATTGTCATACAGCACCTGATGAATAAATCCGGTGGGGCCTTCCCAATTGTCTTCTGGTTGGGGTTCTGACATGGCGACCTGATAATGAAAATTTGGAAATTGACTCTGAATATTTTTAAAATCATCATCATAAAACATTTCCCGTAATGAACGGGCACCATACCAAAAAGATACTTTTCGTCCGGTTTTCAAAGTATGAAATAAATGAAATAAATGAGAACGCATAGGTGCCATCCCAGCCCCTCCGCCGATATAGACCATTTCTTTATCCGTATCCTTGATGAAGAATTCACCGAAAGGACCTGAAATGGTAACATTCTCCCCTTCCTTTAAATTAAAAATATAGGAAGAAGCAATTCCGGGAGGGACATCATTCCACAGCGCTGGAGGAGGAGTTGCAATTCTTACATTTAACATCATTCTGTTACCTTCAGCAGGGTGATTCGCCATTGAAAATGCTCTGAAAATATCATCGTCATTGTTTGCGACCATTTCCCAGATTTTGTATTTATCCCAGTCTGGATGATATTCATCTGCAATATCAAAATTACTGAAACTTAGATTATCATATTTAGGAATATCAATTTGTATGTAGCCTCCTGCTTTAAACTCCAAATTTTCCCCTTCAGGAAGCTTCAGAACTAACTCTTTAATAAATGTTGCCACATTGTTATTTGAAACTACCGTACAATTCCATTTACGAATATTGAATATTTCTTCAGGTACATGAATTTTCATATCCTGTTTTATCTTAACCTGACAGGCTAAACGCCAATGATCACGAGCCATTGTACGATCAATATAACCGGTTTCAGTGGGAAGAATTTCACCACCGCCTTCAAAAACCTGACACTTGCACATGGCACAGGTTCCACCGCCTCCACAAGCGGAAGGTAGATACAATTTATCAGTAGCTAACGCACTAAGAAGTGTGGAACCAGGTCTGGTTTTTATTTGTTTTGTCTCATCTTCATTTACTGTGATTGTTACATCACCCTGAGGAATCAGTTGACTCTCTGCTAAATTTAAAATCATCACCAGAACAAGTATGACACCTGTAAAAACAAAAATTGATAATAAAGTAAAAACCATTATAGGTCAATTCCAGAAAATGCCATGAACGCCATTGAGATGAGTCCTGTAAGAAGCATAGTTATGCCCAATCCCCGTAATTTTGGCGGGATGTTGGAATAGCGGATTCTATGCCGAATAGATGCCATAGATACAATTGCCAAGAAAAATCCAAACCCTGAACCGAACCCAAATACAGTTGATTCCATAAGTGTATAATCACGTTCCACTAAAAGAAGAGAACCACCGAAAATAGAACAGTTCACAGCAATGAGAGGCAAAAATATACCCAAGTTATAATGGAGCGTTGGAGAAAATCGATCCAGTATCATTTCCACTAACTGAACCATAGCAGCAATAACCGCTATGAATACAATAAAATTCAGAAAACTCAAATCCACATCAGGAAACCCTGCCCAGCTGAGTGCTCCTTTTTGAAGAAAGAAATGATGTATAACCCAATTAGTAGGTGCGGTAATGGTCAAAACAAATGTAACAGCTTTACCCAGTCCTATGGAAGTATCTATTCGTTTAGATACAGCTAAAAATGAACACATACCAAGAAAATACGCTAATAGTATATTTTCTATGAAAATGGCTTTGGTCATCAAACTGAGATAGTGTTCCAGCATCAGCTTTCTTCCTCAATATTGGCAAAAATCCTGTGAACCCAAACAATGAGCCCTAAAATTATAAAAGCTCCCGGAGATAACACCATCAAACCATTGTTTTCATATCCGGACGCATAAAATGATTGAGGAATGATTTCATATCCATATATGGTTCCACTTCCAAGTAATTCTCTAAAAAAGGAAACCATGATAAGAATCGACCCATATCCAAGTGCATTTCCCAACCCATCTAAAAAGGCTTTACCAGGAGAATTCTGCATAGCAAAAGCTTCAGCTCTACCCATAACGATACAATTGGTAATGATTAATCCGATAAATACGGTAAGTTGTTTACTGATATCATAAAAATAAGCTTTGAGAATTAAATCTGCAAGTATAACCAAGGAAGCGATAACAGACAGTTGAACAATTATACGAACTTTCCCGGGGATGAGATTGCGCAGGACAGCTATTGCAGTATTAGAAATTGATAGAACTCCTATAACAGCCAAGGTCATAACTACAGCTGTATCCATTTTAACAGTCACAGCAAGCGCAGAGCAAATTCCGAGTACCTGAAGTGTAATCGGGTTATTACCCATAAGCGGGTCAGAGAGAACCTGTTTTGATTTTTTAGATAACAATCCCATCTGAATTATACTCCAGCTCTAATTTGTTTGAAAAAAGGTTCATATTTTTCTAAATCTTCTTTTAGAAACTTATTTAATCCCTTACATGTCATCGTGGCACCTGATATCCCGTCAACTTTATGATTTTTTTTAGGATCATCAACTGAAACTTTACCTTTAATGACCTGAATACCTGTAAGATTTCCTTCTTCATCTGCAAATTGTTTCCCAATAAAATTATTTTTAAACCATGGCTTTTCTACCTCGCCTCCAAGACCAGGGGTCTCTTTGTGGGCATAAAATGTAATTCCCTTAACTGATCTGCCATCTGGTTCAATGGCCAAATATCCGTAAAGGGTAGACCACAGTCCTTTTCCTGAAATAGGAATTGCATAGCCTTCCACCTTGCCATTTATGATTTTCTCATACAGTGTAAATCCTTCCTGCTCACTTTCTGACTTTGATGTTTCTGAAGAGTTTTTAATTAAATTCCCGTTTTTATCAATTTGGTTATATCTTACAGATTTCTTAAAAAGGTTTTCGATATCCAATGAAGTCCAAGGCTGTCTTGGATTTTGTTCAAAAGCTAAAGCAGTTAAGATATTTTTTTTCATATCTAATTGCACATTAATTTCCTGTTTTTCTCTTAGGGATTCAGCTGCTAAGGAAAGAAAAAATCCTAATACAACGGTAACAGCAGAAATAAACGTGAGGGTGTAAGAATTACTGCGCATAGCGCTTCATTCTCCCTTTAATATTGCTACGAATGACAAAATAATCTATGAGTGAAGCAAATGAATTCATCAATAGTATTGCTAACATTACTCCTTCCGGGTAAGCAGGATTAATTGCACGAATAATAACAGTTAGTGAACCAATAAAAAAACCGTAAATCCATCTACCGGTATCAGTGTGTGCCCCTGTAACCGGCTCGGTTGCCATAAATGTTACTCCGAACATAAAGCTACCCATCACCAAATGATAGTGAGGTGGAATAGTTAACATGGAATTCGTTGAATATGGCGAAAGAAGATTGGAAAGCAGAGCGGTTGCCGTTAATCCCAAGATAGCACCCAACATAACCCTCCAAGATGCAATTCCTGTCAAAATAAGAAAAATCGCACCAAACATAATCATGATTTTACTGGTCTCTCCAATGGAACCTGGAATCCAGCCTACTATCATATTACACCACGAATAATCAAACTGACTTACAGCATTTAACAGGGAAACAGCATTTTCATTTTCAACTGCAGCAGGTACTGCCAGAGCAGTAGCACCAGTATATCCGTCAGGTCCTATGAGCCATACTTTATCTCCAGATATTTTGCCCGGATATGCGAAAAATATAAATGCTCTGGCAACCAAAGCTGGATTAAAAATATTCATCCCCACTCCTCCAAATATTTCCTTTCCAATCACAATTCCAAAAGATGTAGCAAGGGCCACCTGCCAGAGAGGGATTGAAGGCGGCATTATGAGAGGGATCAATGCGCAGGTTACCAAAAACCCCTCCGAAATATCATGTTTTCTCACCACAGCAAATAGAATCTCCCAGAATGCTCCGGCAATAAAAGTAATAATTATTATTGGAAAAACGATTTTAGCCCCCGTCAATGCATTTTCCCACCATAAACTTGTTTCGCCATTCGCCAGAGCAGACTGATAACCTACATTAACCATCCCGAACAGATAGCAGGGAATTAAGGAAATCACAACTAAAATCATCACTCTTTTGATATCCAAATTATCCCTGATGTGGGGACCGGATTTTGTCCGTTCATCCGTACTGAATAGTATGGTTTCGGTGGCTTCATAAATAGCCCAAAACCTATGGAATTTTCCTCCTTCCTCGAAATTAGGACGAACTTTTAAAAGCAATTTTAACAGCCAGTCCATTATCCTTCAATCTCCATTAAGTCCAGTCCCTGCCGAATGACACCACCTACATCAATTTTACTGGGGCAGGCAAAAGAACAGAGTGCAAAATCCTCATCATCACATTCCCAAATTCCCAGTTGTTCCATTTCCTCTACATCCTTCGCAAGGATTGCACGATACAAAGCATTGGGGAAAATATCCATGGGCAAGACCTTTTCCCATGCATTTAAAGGGACCATAGCTCGATGACTGCCACTCTGAGATGTATTAAAATCAAATTGTGCATTCCCTAACTTCAAAAAAGCAGATGAGAGGCTATACCTCGAATATTTATTCCCCGGGCGGAGCATTCCTAAAAATTCCCTGTTCACTGTATCCGGCAATACTGAGACCGTAGTTTCGTAAAAACCCAGAAATCCTGTTTTATATATTTCTTTTCCGGTTAATACATCACCGGAAATGATGCGACTTGGTTCATTCACTAATTGGTCATGGAGCAGTGATGCCATGGAGATTCCCGCTCTGGTACGTACATGGACAGGATCTTTCACTCCTAGTCCACCCATAGTAACCACTCTGGTCGGATCATATTTCCCGGTTAGAAACAAATTCCCCAGAACCACTACATCCTGAGCATTTACCGTCCAGATAACTTCTCCCGGTTTGATGGGTGAAGTATGATGAATTTGAATTCCAATATTTCCCGCTGGATGAGGTCCATTTACTGTGACACATTCTGCATGTTTGATTTCATTCAATGACGAATCAGGTCTCAAACCAAGATAAACATTTCCTTCCGTCAATTTACTGAGAACTGTAATTCCAGATTGAAATTGTGTCAGGGAATCCTTTAAAATTAATTCAAGATCTACCGTTAAGGGTGCTGAATTAATGGCAGAAATAAATATATCCCGCGGTTCATCTTTTGGGTCTCCTACCTTATTAAATGGTCTCTGGCGGATGAGGTGAAATAGGTTCGCAGAAAGAATTGTTTCTAAAACTTTTTCTCTATTTAATGTTTCAATTTTTTTCTCAAATGGAAAGGAGATGGAATTATGTTCTTCATTCCTATCTAAATCAATTTCGATTTTTTCAAGAACTCTCCTAGGACCAAATTGAATCACTTTTATGGTTCCACCACCAGGTGAAGCGAATTTTATTTCCGGTTTGGTCTTATCAAAAAATAACGGGGATCCAATGTGAACAGCGTCTCCTTCCTTAACCAATAATTTTGGTTTAACCCCTCTGAATTCAACCGGTAAAATAGCGAGGGTAGGCGGGTCAGGAAGCGGTTTAATTTCACCGGAGGGGACTCCGGTTATTTGAATATCATGTCCTTTTTTTATTGTGATATTCATTATATCAAATAAACACAAACAAACTCAAATTAGGCGGTATGAAACAAAAATTGGAGAGACCTTTCCACCCATTCTGCTATGGGAGACCAGTACACACCAAAAATCAAGGTAGGCAATCCCGTTCCAAAAAGTAAAACCGTTGTCATCCTAGATGGTGCAGAAAGAGAAGCCTGACGTTCACCATCCAAATACATAACCTTGATAACTCGAACATAATAATAAAGGGAAATTACGCTGTTGATGGCACCGGCAAATACCAGCCAGTAGAATGAGGACCCGGCGTTTATCACACTGTAAAAAATATAGAATTTTCCAATAAATCCTGCTGTGGGTGGAATACCAGTCAATGAAATCATGAATAATGTCATGACGCCTCCCAGAAGGGGCATTTCCCATCCCAACCCTTTAAAATCATCAAATGACTCACCACCATTTTTCTTATTTTTTACAGCAATCACAACAATAAATGCTCCCAAATTCATAAATAGGTACATGACCAGATAAATCAGAATAGCATAGATACCGTCACGGGAGAGAAGAGGTGCTGCCATCAGCATATAACCGGCATGTGCGATACTTGAATAAGCAAGCATCCGTTTGACACTGCTTTGCTGAATGGCTACAAAATTCCCCAATGTCATAGTTACAATTGAAAGAACCGCCAGTAGTTGCGCCCAGGGGAGTCCGGTATAGCCAAATTCAAGATTTGCCAATACTCCGCCATCGGATAAGGAATCATTAAAAAATCGCAAAAGAATCGCAAAACCGGCTGCTTTTGGAGCCACAGACAGATAGGCTGTTATAGGAGTAGGTGCTCCTTCATAGACATCAGGTGTCCAGAAATGGAACGGAACTGCAGAAATCTTATATCCAAACCCGGCTAAAATCAAAATGGAGGCTACTACAACAGCAAGAACTGTGTCAGAACCAGCACTTCCTAAAATGGACCGGATTTCGAATAATTTTGTAGACCCGGTTACTCCAAATAATATACTTAGTCCAAACAGCATCAAACCGGAAGAGAATGCACCATAAATTACATATTTTAATCCCGACTCATTGGAGCGTTTATTATCCTTTAAATACCCCGCTAAAATAAATGAAACGATGGAAACAATTTCAATAGCTAAATATACCATGATTAAATCAATGGCAGATGCCATAATGAACATTCCAAAAACCATTATTCCCAAAAGCATATAGTATTCTCCGGTTCGCACATTGGAGAGCTCCTGGCTTTCTCTGCTTATGAGGATAATAAAACCGGTAGCTATTAACACCAGAATCTTGAAGAAATTTGCGAAAGGATCAAATGCCAAAGTATTCATAAACAGGGAGGTTATATCATTTTCAGGAATGAACTTGAATGAACAGGCTGTCAGGAACAAGCCTCCCAAAAGCCAAATTCCCACTTGGTGAGAGTCCTTGGCTTTTAAAAATAAATCAACAATAACCGTTAATAAAATAGTTCCCACCAGAACGAATTCAGGTAAAAAATAAGAAAGACTTTGCAGATTATTCATAATAAAAAATTATGGATTTCAGAAATTTAAAACCCGGCAATTCCTCCGATTTGAGTCACCTGATAGATGAGATGATCAATGGTATTTGAAATCAGGTCCAGAAAAGGTCTGGGATAAACACCCAATAAAACGGTCACTGCTGCCAGGGGAATAACGGTAAATAATTCTCGATTATTAATCTCGGTCATATCCTTATATTTTTCATTTAATTCGCCAAAAAAGATTCGCTTGTAAGCCGAAAGAAAATAAGCGGCATTCAGTAAAATACCCAGTGTAGAAATAATGACAATCGCCTTAAACACCGGGAATGCACCGATAAAACACATGAATTCACTGATAAAACCGGAAAATCCCGGTAGTCCCAATCCTGCGAAAAAAGCAATCATGCACATTCCGGCGTAAAGAGGCATTTGTTTTGCCAATCCTCCAAATCCATCAATATCCCGATGGTGGGCACGATCATATACCACCCCTACCAAAATAAATAGCATAGCAGAAATTGTTCCGTGATTGAACATCTGGAACACAGCTCCATTCAATCCTGCCTGTGCTGCTGCCTGATTTCCTCCATACATTGATCCGGCTGCAATGACTGCTGCCATCCCAAGCATGGCGTAACCCATATGATTAATGCTGGAATAGGCAACCAATTTTTTCAAATCGGTTTGGGCTAATGCGCACATAGCTCCCCAAATGACGTTAATCAATCCCAATAGCGCCATGGCTCCGGCAAACCAGAATACGGCATCCGGAAACATGGGATAATTGATTCGCAATAATCCATACACTCCCAATTTTAGTAAAATTCCGGCAAGTATGACCGAAATAGCTGTAGGTGCTTCCACATGTGCTAATGGAAGCCAGGTGTGAAACGGAAAAACCGGTACCTTGATGGCAAAACCGATAAATAGCAAAATCCAAATGATTTTTATTGCGCTGAATCCCCACCAGAGCACTCCATCCAAAGCTGATTGAGATGTTTCCATGAGAGTGGGAATATCAAATGTCCTTCCGCAATTCAAATAAAGTGCAATAACTGCAACGAGCATTAAAACTGACCCAACTAAAGTGTATAAAAAGAATTTAATTGCAGCATACTCCCGTTGAGGACCGCCCCACATTCCAATCAGGAAATACATGGGCAAAAGCATCACTTCCCAGAAAACGTAAAATAAAAAGAAATCCAAAGATAAAAATACACCGATCATCCCTGTATCCAAGAGGAGAAATAATGCAAAATATCCTTTCACCGCCCGATCAATTTTCCAACTTACAAATACAGCCAGAAAACAAAGTAATGGCGTCAGAATTGCCATGGGAAGGCTCAATCCATCTACACCAAGTGAATAAAAAATGTTGACCGAAGGTATCCATTCTCCTTTTTCAACAAACTGAAAAGTACCTGACCCGGAATCAAACTTTGACCACAATAACACAGCTAACAATAACTGAATTCCGGTTGCTGCAGCAGCCGTAATTTTTATTAGAGCTTCTTTTTCACGGGGTATAAAAAGTATCACTGCAATTCCAATAACCGGTAACCAAATTAGCCAACTTAAAATATGTTCCATTATTTTATATCCTAAATATTATTCAATTATAAAATCATTAATTTCAAATCACCTGGATAACCATGATGACAATTACTCCCATCAATGCAAACAGCATGTACGTCTGGAGTTTTCCGGTTTGAACGGACCGTAACATTTTTCCTGCCCGTTGAGTGTTCCTGCCAAAACTGTCCACGACTCCCTGGTCAATCCCTTCATAGTCAACCTTACCTGTAATTTTTGCCAGCCAATCGGTAACCCTACCAAAACCATTTATAAAATATTTGTCATAAATCTCCCAATCCAGAAATGCGATTCTATCAGCCAGTTTTAAAACAGGTTCGTAAAGATAGCGGGAATAAATCTCATCAACGTAAAATTTATTGTAAGAAAGCAGGTAAGGTGTTTTGAATCTTTCTGATACAGCCTTTGGGTCGATTCTCTTTTTCAAATACATTTGCCAGGCAAGGTAAATTCCTGCTCCTGCAACCAGTAAGGAAAGGATCATGGCAGGAAGATGACTGTGATGAATACCCTCAGCAATTTCATTAGCGGAAAGTGCTCCAGCTACCAGAGAATCTCTGGCATGGATGATTTCCATAAACCAGCCATGGTCAGAAAAAGGATTGAAATGTGGAAGGGTAAAAAAGATGAAAAAACTCAATCCGCTGAGGATAACCAGTGGTGTTGTCATTTCCCAGGGAGATTCATGAATTTCATCCATCAATTCCGGTTGTTGAGGTTCATTGTGAAACGTGAGAAATATCAAACGAAACATGTAAAATGCGGTAATAAGAGCTGCGCCAAATCCAAATACTGGCAGCAGAAAATGAATAGGGTGATGCACTGCAAATGACAAGGTTCCAGCAAGAATGGCATCCTTTGATAAGAATCCTGAGAAAAGAGGAATTCCTGAAATTGCAAGTGTACTGATGACCATGGCTCTATAAGTAATAGGCATTTTGGATTTCAATCCACCCATGTTTCTCATATCCTGGGGATCTGTTGATCCATCATGCTTTTTATGAAGAGCATGGTGCATGGCATGAATCACACTACCGGAACCATAAAATAAATTGGCTTTAAATGCAGCATGAGTCACTAAATGGAAAAACCCTGCAACATAGGCTCCGGTCCCCACCGCCATGATCATATACCCTAACTGACTAACAGTTGAATAAGCCAAAACTTTTTTAATATCGTTTTGAGTAATAGCAATAATAGAAGCAAAAATAGCCGTGATTCCACCAATGTACGCAACAACAACCAGTGCATCCGGTGACATGATAGGAAAAAGTCTAACCATCATAAACACTCCTGCTGCAACCATGGTGGCTGCATGCATTAGGGCTGAAACGGGTGTGGGGCCTTCCATGGCATCCGGAAGCCAGATGTGAAGAGGAACCTGGGATGATTTTCCCATGGCACCCATAAACAGTCCAATTCCGGCAACGGTAAGAAGAGTACCCACCAACTCACCCTTAGCAACTCCACTGAATACATCACCATAACTCACAGAACCGATGGTCATGAAAATGATCATAATACCGATAAAAAATCCAATATCTCCCACCCGATTGGTAAGAAACGCTTTGTTGGCAGCGGCGGCGGCGGATTCTTTTTCAAACCAGAATCCAATAAGCAAAAAGGAACTGACACCCACCAATTCCCAGCTCATATAAAGCAGCATGAGATTATTTGCCAGGACGATCCCGTTCATACTGAAGGTAAACAGGGAAAGGTAGGCATAATACCTTGAATAGAGAGGATCTCCCTCCATATATTTTACGGAAAAGAGGTGACTCATTGTTGAAATCAGCGATACCACCAGTAGCATGGTAATGGTGATATTATCTATCAAAAACCCAAGGTCAATATTGAAGGCTCCCAAATGGATCCATGTCCAGAATGCTTCTACTTTGAAATCTGGATTGTAATCCAATAACATGCCGGTGAACATCGTAATACTCAAAACCAGGGATATCCCCACGGCTCCAATTGAAACCCAGTCTCCCTGGCGAGGCAGTCGTTTTCCAATCAAAATATTGACCATAAAAGCTGCCAAGGGTAATAGATAAATTACCAAAGCAAATAGCACAAATATGTTCATTGTTTTAAATGGCTCACTTCATCCACATTAATAGATGCATAATTGTTGAATATATTGATGACAATTGCGAGAGCAACTGCAGCTTCTGCTGCTGCCATAACAATCACAAACAGGGCAAAAATCTGCCCTGAATAGTTCATACCTCCAAACCTGGCAAAGGCAACCAAATTTACATTCGCTGCATTTAAAATGAGCTCAACACCCATAAGGACCGCCACACCATTTCTTCTGGTGATGACTGCCATCAATCCTAACGAAAAAAGAATGGCTGCAATAAATAAATAATTCTGTAATTGATCCATTATTCTTCCACCCGGGATAAGGTTGCTGCACCAATCAGTGCGCCAAGTAAAAGCACAGATGCCACTTCAAAAGGCATGAGGTAATCGGTTAAAATCAACCTGCCGATTGTGGCAACGGTCTGCTCAGGTTCAACAGCTTGTTTTTGAAGCCATGGAGTCCTTACAATCATCCAACCTAAAAATCCCATTAATCCAATGACGGCTATCCCGCCATATCCTCGCTGAATGCTGGAATGGGAAATGTGGACAGTTGTTATACGGTTAGTAAGCATGATTCCAAAAATGATCAGTATCAAAATTCCGCCGATATAAACGACAACCTGAACTGCTGCAAGAAAATCTGCCCAGAGGAAAATGTATAAACCTGCTACACCAAATAAGGTGAACAAAAGTGCAATTGCTGAATTCAGTAATTTGGTGCTGTACACTACCATGACAGCAGAAATGATCGTCAACCCCGCTATAAACCAAAATGTTATTTCAGCCATTATTTACTTTTCTCATTTTTATCACCTGTAATCTTTTTCACTTGGTCATCTGATACATCCTTTGCAAACCGATAGATCATGTCACCCCGATCAAATTGAGAAAATTCATAGTCAATGGGATGTTTGTGGGAATTGGGACCACCGGTCATATAAATACATTCCTCGGGACAGGGATAGGTGCACAGATTACAGTAACAGCATTCGGTCATATCAATATCAAACCGCTGTAACAGCAGTGCTTTTTTTGTTCCTTTTGAGGTTATTCCCGTATGTTTTATATCGGGTATATCCGTGCCTTTTTCTACCTTCACTGTTTCAATTTTAATACAATCAACCGGGCAGACCCGTTCGCATTTCAGACACCCGATGCAGTCATCAATATCCACATGAAGTCTGGAGCGAATCACATTATAATTTTCCTGCTCAAATCCGATATCCCGGTCGGGTCGAGGCCAGCGCTCTTCGGGATACTGAAGGGTCACATTATCCCTGCGAATATTCCACATGTGACCCCAAGTCACTCCCATACCAGTTAAAATGGTAGTAATTGAATCCCAAATATTTCCAAAATATTTTACCATATTTATCCTATTATCAATTTCCAAATCCCAACACCGAAGATATTGACGAATGAAATGGGAATAAATACTTTCCAGCACACACGCATCAATTGGTCAACTCTTAACCGGGGAAGGGTCCACCGAAACCACATCATAATAAAAATAAGCAGTGCAGCCTTGCTCATAAACCAGAATAGGCCCCACCCGGGTGTATCAAACCAACCGGGAATGGGACTTTGCCAACCTCCCAAAAAAGCTGTGGTTGCAACTCCGCTGATGACAAACATATTAGCATATTCGCTTAAAAAGAAAAAGGCGTATCTCATTCCCGAATATTCCGTGAAAGCTCCGGCAACTAATTCGGATTCTGCTTCAGGTATATCAAAAGGAGTACGATTGCATTCAGCCAATCCACTGATAAAAAAAATGACAAATGCGCAGGTGGCGAAGGGATTATTAAAAATAAACCAGTTAGGTAATATCCCCCAAATGTGTCCTCCTTGTACCTCAACCATCCCGTTCATGCTCATGGTTTCAGCCATCATGATCGCCGCTATAATTGACATGGCTGCAGGAATCTCATAACTCACAATCTGAGCCGCTGATCGCATAGCGCCATAAAGTGACCATTTATTATTGGATGACCAACCTGCCATGAGTAATCCAATCACTCCCAGTGATGCCACTGCTAATATATAGAGAACTCCGATATTCAAATCCACCACAACAAGTTTTTGGTTATAGGGCAATGCAGCCAGAGCAGCAAAGGCTCCGGTAAACACAATAAATGGAGCCATAATGAATAATTTTCTATCTGCTGCTGCGGGAATGATATCTTCTTTCAGCAATAGTTTTAGAGCATCTGCAGCCGGTTGGAGTAACCCCCATTTCCCGGCATGGAGTCCCACTCCCTGCCCCATGGGACCCACTTTGTCCTGCATGAATGAGGATATTTTTAATTCAGCGTAAATGGCTACGATGGCATACACAGCCATGAACAGGAAAACAGGCACTGCGGATATTAGGGCGGCCATTAAAAAAAACAGGGCCGGTGAATTTCCCATTGGAGTAAACCAATTTATCAATTGATCGACCGTCATCGGTCAATTTCTCCTAATACAATATCCAGACTCCCAAGAATTGCTATGATATCAGACAACATCCACCCCTGGGACAATTCTCCTAAAACGCTAAGAGCAGTAAATGCCGGGGAACGCATCTTAACTCGATAAGGAACCGGGGAACCATCACTAATAATATAATATCCCAAATCTCCTCTTGGACTTTCTGTACGTCTATAAATAGAACCTTTAGGCGGTCGAATTTTTTTTGGTATCATAGACTGGACATCACCATTACTGGGAATTTGTTTCAGTGCCTGTTTCAAAATTTTACAGGATTCTTCAATTTCCCGAACCCGTACCCAATACCGGTCCCAGCAATCCCCGACAGAACCCATCATCCCTTCACCTAATGGAATATCAAATTCCAGTTTTTCATATACTGAGTAAGGTTCATCCCGGCGAACATCCCACTGGACTCCCGAGGCTCTTAAATTCGGACCGGAAACACCATAACTAATGGCAACTTCTGGTGGCAGAACACCTATGTCGGCAGTCCGTTCAATAAATATTTTATTGTATGTGAGGATATCATTATACTCTTTCACTTTAGGTTCAAAATAGTCCAGAAATTCAAATACAGCCTCAACAAACCCAACGGGAAGATCATGGGAAACACCACCTACCCACATGTAATTGTATAAGAGTCTTGCTCCGCAGGTCAATTCAAACATATCCAGAATTCGTTCCCTGTCCCTAAACATATACAAAAAGGGAGTAAAAGCACCAATATCCAATCCATACACACCAAGTGCCAGCAAATGACTGGCGATACGATTCAACTCGCCCATAATGACCCGGATGTATTCCACCCGTAAAGGTACTTTTAAATCCATTAGTTCTTCTACTGCAACGACATAGCCAAAATTCATGTTCATTGCTGCCAGATAATCACAGCGGTCTGTAAAGGGAATAACACCATCATAAGGGAGGTTTTCCGCATGTTTTTCAAAACAGCGGTGTAAATATCCAATGACAGGATACACATCCGAAACAATTTCTCCATCGGTTTTTACTTTTAAGCGAAGCACTCCATGGGTGCTGGGATGCTGAGGTCCCATGTTAATCACCATGTGTTCTGTTTTCATTATTCCCAACCCTCTTTGATTTTCGGAACCACTATACCGTGATATGTTTCCTGCACTTCGTAATCCTTACGCAATGGAAAACCGTCCCAATCATCAGGACAGAGAATTCGAGTCATGTCCCGGTGACCGTCAAACACAATTCCGTACATATCGTAGGTTTCACGTTCAAACCAATCTGCCATTCTCCAGATTTGCTCAACGGTTGGGATTTTGGGATTTTCTCTATCTGCTGATATCCTAATCTCCAATTTATGACGGTGTTTCATGGAATGAAGATTGTAACGCACCTCCAATAATTCTTCCACACCAAGATCAACACCAGTGAGACATTCCAATTGGTCAAATGAGAGGTTTTCGTTTGATTTAAGAAATGAAGCAATTTCATTCCACTTATTGGAGTTTAGATAAAGAGCTTTATTTTCCCCTTCCGGATTGTCTAAAACTGCATCACTGAATTTTTCAGTAACAGTTGATTTTATCTCATCAAATGTCATGCAGAAATGCGGGTCAATGGGCGTTCAGCCTGAATTTTTTCCTGTAGTTTTAAAAGACCCTCAATCAATGCTTCCGGTCTGGGAGGACATCCCGGTACATACACATCTACGGGAACGACTAAATCCACACCTTTCAGTACATGGTATCCATGCTGCCAATAGGGACCTCCGCTGGTGGCGCAACTGCCCATTGAAATCACATATTTGGGATCCGCCATTTGTTCATACAGTTTTTTAACCCGGGTTGCCATTTTAATGGTTACTGTTCCTGCTACGATCATCACATCTGCCTGCCGGGGAGAAGACCTGGGAATCATTCCTATCCGCATGAGATCATGCCGACTGGCTGCAGATGCCATCATTTCTATGGCACAACAGGCTAACCCAAATTGAAAAAACCACGGGGAGGTGGACCGAGCCCATCCCAGGAGTTTATCCAGTGATTCTACAATTATATTATCTTTGAATTTATTTTCCAGTACGCCCATTATATTTGCCTTCTCTAAACTTTTTATCCATTTCTATATCGCCCACCGGCGTATTTTGCTTTCGCTTTTACCCAATCCAGATCACCTTTTTTCCAAACATAGGCAAGTCCTATAATCAGGATGAATAGAAATATTCCCATTTCGATAAACGCCAATAGTCCCATTTCCTGATACACCACTGCCCAGGGAAACAGAAAAATAACTTCCACATCAAAAATAAGGAAGATAAGAGCGATGACATAAAACCGGATATTGAACTGCAGCCAGGCTGAGCCTTCCGGCTCTTCGCCGCATTCATACGTTGTTAATTTCTCCCGGGTCGGGTTATGAGGCGCAACCAATTTTTGAATGAGCAGCGGTACATAAACCAAAACGATCCCTAAGAGAATAAAAACAAGAACGGTCCCAAAATCACGGTACATGTAAATAAATAGAATATATTAAGTATTCAATTTACCGTTCTTCGTTTTCCTTAGGCAAGACAAATGGATTAATTTCTATTCATTATTATTGAAGTACACAAATAATGAATTCTAAATTCCATTCTCCATGAACGTATTGAATTCACTGTTCACTTCAACAATCCCATTTTTACCTAAATGGATGGCTCGGCCCTTTGCCCTGCCCTATGTTGCAGGTGAATCGATTGAGGAAGCTCTCCACACTGCAGAAACCGTGATAGAAAATGGATTCTCCGTGACAATGGATATCCTGGGGGAGCATACTCTGGACGTGGAACTTTCTCATAAAATCACCGAAGACTATTGCTCTCTATATAATTTGATAATACAGAAAAATTTAGACTGTACCATTTCTCTTAAATTAACCCATTTAGGATTGGATATCAGCGAAGAATTAGCTGTGGAAAATTTGAATAAAATCATCGATTCTGCCAGAACTGGAAACCGAGGGCTCACCATTGATATGGAAAATTCTCCCTACACAAGTGTAACCCTAAAAATGTACAGGGAAGCGCTCCATTCTTATAAAAAAACAGGTACAGTCCTCCAGTCATATCTACGGAGAAGCATGAACGATTTACAACAAATAATGTCACCCGATTTACATTTGAGAATTTGCAAAGGGATATACCGGGAAGACGAATCCCTTGCCTATCAAACTAAAAAAGAAATAAATGATAATTTTTTTAATTTGTGTAAAACAATTTTAACAGGCGAAGGATTCGCCGGAATTGCAACTCATGACACCAATCTTATTCATCAAATTGACGAATGGATCGCAGAAAATAAAATACCAAATGACAAGTTTGAATTCCAAGTCTTATACGGCGTGCCCATGGGCAATGAATTGGAAACCTTAAAATCTAAAGGATATTCCGTGAGAGTTTACATTCCCTTCGGAGACACATGGTTCGAATATTCAATTCGTCGTTTGAAAGAAAACCCCAACATTGCAGGATATGTTTTGAAAAATTTATTTCGAAAAATGTAAAACGTAATTATGTAATTAACAGAATTGACAATTTTGTTAATTTCGTTTTAAATAATTACTGATATCACTTCGTAAATTCAATCCATGAACACCTCCGAAATAATTCATAAAATTTTTCAAATGAAAACCATCGCCGTGGTGGGCATGAGTCCCAAACCGGAGCGTCCCAGCCATTATGTTGCCATGTACATGAAAGGAAAAGGATATACCATTTATCCGGTAAACCCGGGACACAAGGAAATAGCGGGATTGAAATGTTATCCCAACCTGTTTGAAATTCCTCTTGATGTGGATGTTGTTAACGTCTTTCGCCGACCGGAGCATGCGTTGCTTATTGCAGAATCAACTATTGAAATTGGAGCTAAAGCACTTTGGCTTCAGGATGGTGTGATCAATGAAGAAGCGGCTCTACTGGCGGAAAAGGCGGGTCTCCTTGTGGTGATGGATGACTGTATGATGAGGCAACACAGAATCATGATTGAAATATAGTCTCTAGGGGAGCATTCTTTATCCTGACCTTTGAAAACAGGGTTACATCTGATCAATGGGGAATTGAACTTGAAAATTCACTGTTTTTTAATTACATTTCACTCAATGAATTTTGGGGTACACAAACAATTCGTCCATATTAAAAAAAGGTATAGGGAATAATCCATTTGTGGATAAAAATAAAAAACTTTAAACCTGTTGGGAGAAATAGCCCGGGTGATGATTTATGAAAAAAATTTCAAATCTGCTTATACGGTTATTCTTGCAGTATAAACAGAAAGAAAAAGAGAGTGATTTTGGGTGTAACTCTCTTATTTACTGTAAGATAGAACAAAATAACAAATACAGTATAACACACAATTTAAGCGTGCTTCATTGGGCACATGCGGTATAGAAACGGGTTGGGTTGCCTAAAATTTACTGGAGCAAAATATGAATAATGTTAAACTAATATCACCACGTATTTCACCGAGAATTCTTGGAAATATTGCTTCTTTATATAATGACACAAATCGTGTTTTTATGGAATACATAGACAATTCCATCGATAGTGCAGAAAACTTTTTAAATCAAGATGAAGAAATCTATTCAAAACCAATTGACATCAAAATTGAATATACTGGTTCAAATAATAGAAATGGTGAAATTATAATAACAGATAATTGCACAGGAATGGATTCCGATGGTTTATTAAGAATTATTAGAGAAATAGGAAATTCAGACAAAAAAGAACAACCCTGGACAAATGGTCAATTTGGTTATGGGATTTATTCTTTTATGGCCATTTGTAAAAACATTGAGATTATTTCAAAAGTTGAAAATAATTCGCCACAAATTGTAAAATTGAGTCGGGATATTTTAAACACAGATCATATCGAAGATGTAAAAATTGAACCGCCAATAGAATGTGCAAAACATTTGTTTGAATATAAAACTGGCACGAAAGTGACGCTTAAAAATATCGAAAATACCTACTGGAGAGATATTGACTTATCACAACTAAAATTAGAAATAGAGAAACATTTTGAGTTATTATTATCAAGAGCAAATATAAATTTATCATTGTTTTCAAAGGGGGCTCTTTTTGCACGTTGTGGTTCATTTAATTATGATTCTTTCTCTGGTGAAAGTTATACCGATTTTTTGAATGAATTAAGAGTTTCTGGAAGACGTGGTGCAATCAAAACGTTTAGCATCACAAAGCCATTAAAAGTTTTTATTAAAATCACCGATGGTGAAGATATCAATAAAAAACCTGTCATAATTACAAAGGGACGAAGGATCGCTGAAATAAAAGATTTGAAATCGTTTAAGTCGGAAAACAAACAAGTTATTTGGAACCACCCAAATGTTACGGGCTATATAGATATTCAGGATTTTTTAGACCCAACAATTGCAAGAGATGATTTCAGGAATAATGATAAATCCAAAGCGCTTTTTTCATACTTAATTGACATAGAAAGTCTTATTCAAGATTTAATTGAAAAAATAAACAAAGAAGACGAAGAAAGACATTATAATCATTTAGAAAATGAATTAAATAAAGCATTATCAAGTTTAGCAAAATTAGATACTAAAATTTTAAAGTATAGAACTGATATAATTACTGGTAATGAAATTCCATTGACTGATGGTTCGTCTGGGCAAGAATTAGTTGAAGGCTTTGGTGGTAAAGACAGAAATGAAGGTCAAGGTGGTTCA
>CAZFKU010000016.1:15921-26575 GCA_964518835.1 uncultured bacterium | reverse complement strand
CAACGGGAAATCAGTTTTTGAATGCTCTTAATAATGCACTGGAAGATTTAGAATCCTTGATGATTATACCTCACATAAAAGATTGGAATATGGTGGGATTACCGCTGGATGTTTCGGATGAGTCGCAAACTACTGTTTATCCCGGGTCCGTGGAAGGAACTCTTTTCTCTTTTGATGGAACCTATGTAAATGAAAGTGAATTGGTTTCCGGAGACGGGTATTGGCTGAATTTTCCCTATTCAGGGCATGCTGCACTTAGCGGGAATGAATTGACTAATCTTACCATATCTCTGAATGCAGGGTGGAATATTATCAGTGGAATTTCAGAAGAAACAGATATGGCTGATATTTTTGATCCGGATGAGATAGTAATCCCGGGTTCACTTTATGGATTTGACGGTACATATGTCAATGTGTTGAGTCTCCAGCCGGGGAAGGGATACTGGATAAATGCATTCTCTGCAGGTAATATCACCTTTACCAGCGGAGGGACATCCGGAAAAGTAAAATCATCAATTACAGACGTTACCCATGAAGCAAATGTTCTAAATATCAATCATAGCAAATTATATTTTGGTGTTTCTGTTCCTGCAAATGAGTCAGTGTATTATCAATTACCGCCAAAGCCTCCTGCAGGTGCTTTTGATATCCGTTTTGATACGAACTTAAAAATTGCGAAAGATTTTGGACATATTGAAATTCTTAATAATGAAGAAAATCTGTTAATCTCCACGGAGTTTAAAAATCTACAAGATTCACATTGGGACTGGGTCATTACCACGCAGGGAGGAAGAGAATATATTTTAGCTGAAAATTCGCTGATTGAATTGAATGGACAGGTTACCGGTTTGACTCTGAAAAAAATCGAAAGAATCCCTGATCAGTATTCTCTATCGCAGAACTATCCAAATCCATTCAATCCCGTGACAACATTGGATTTTACAATCCCGGAACAGGGCAATGTTGATCTTATCGTTTTTGACTTATTGGGAAATGAAATTCGAAAATTAATTCAGAATAACCTGTCTGCCGGATTTCATTCCGTTCAATGGGATGGTATGGATAATAATGGAAATCTCCTCAGTGCCGGATGTTACTTCTACCAGTTAAAAGTTTCGTCCTCAAATTCCGGTTTTAAACCGGAATACCAATACGTTCAGACCCGTAAAATGGTCTTGTTAAAATAACCTTCCTTTTTTAAGCTTCTAACCTCAATTTCCTTTTAGACAATAATATGGAATATCTCCATATTAAAAATTGTCTAAATATCGATATAGAAAAATTCAACTGTATTTAAACAAATTTAATTAATCAGACTTGGCACCATTTTATGTCAGAAAAATGGGTCAAATAAGTAAAACAAAATGGAAAAATAAATAAAATGACAGGTTATAGATTAATGACGGTTTTTTTCTGCACTCAGCTCATATTTGGTGCAGGATTTACACATTCAGATATTGAAAATGAAAATAATATTCAAATTCAATTTACTCAAGGAGATATTCAATATTCATCCACCGGGGATTATATCCGGTTCTCATCAGGAAGATCAGGAACCACCACGGACTCAGGGATGCCGGAATTACCCCTTTATTCAACCATGGTTCAGGTTGAGCCGGATAGAGAGTATGCGGTTCATTATACGGTTTTACAGTCTTCCGTTATTTCAGATGTTACTGTTTTTCCATTTCAGGACGGACTAATAGAAGAAACTTCGGATATTATTCAACAAAAGAATGATTCATTCTATTCCGGCGAAGCAGTGTATCCTGAATCAGCTATTCACACATCGGAACGATTAGTCATGCGGGACCTGCATATTTTAAATATTCAGGTTATTCCTTTTCGCTATTTTCCCAACACAAATGAATTAGAAATTATCGAATCAATGGATATTTACCTTACAGAAACCGGAGATAGGCAATACAACAATTCAAATGACAGGCTGCCTTCAAAAGCCTTTGAACCTTTGTATTCAAATTTAGTGGTTAATTATGAGAACCGATCCAGGGATGAAGGATTTCAACAACCGGCAGTTCTTTATATTTGCGGAGGTAATTCTCAGACTAACAATGCATTTCAACAATTGGTCAACTGGAGACATAAACGGGGATATGTTGTTTATACTGCCAGTTTATCAGAGACAGGAAGTTCAACAGGAGCAATCAAAAATTATATTCAAAATGCTTATGAAACGTTTAATCCTCCTCCTGAATTTGTAGGAATTGTAGGAGATGCTGGAGGAACGTACAATGTTCCCACTTTCGATGAATGCTGGGGTCATGATTGGGGCGGTTGTGAGGGGGATTTTCCTTATACTCAATTAGACGGAAATGATTTCCTTCCGGAAGTATTTGTAGGCAGGATCTCAGTCAGTAATTCCTCAAATATCGCAACAATCGTTAATAAAATTATCCACTATGAAAAAGCCACTTATTTGAATACATTGGATGAATATTATGAAAGAGCCGCTCTTGTCGGTGATCCATCCAGTTCCGGAGTTTCAACCATAATCACGAATGAATATATTGAAAATATAATGGACGCACATGAAATGGAAGATATCCGCACAAATTACGGAGAAGGAGGATATTCAACCTGGATGAGGAATCGTCTGGAAGAGGGTATGCTTTACATGAATTATCGTGGGTATGTTGGTGTCAGCGGGTTTGGAAGTTCTGATATAAACAATGCCAATAACGGGCATAAACTTCCATTTGCCACTTTCCTGACATGCGGGACGGGGGATTTTGCCGGAACCAGCATTTCAGAAACTTTTTTAAGAGCTGGAACCATTTCCAATCCTAAAGGAGGAATCGCTGCAGTAGGGACGGCTACATTAAGTACTCACACCATGTTCAATAACATTGTTGCTATGGGAATTTATGATGGAGTTTTTTCCAAGGGAATGGAAACCACCGGTGCTTCGGTCGCACATGGAAAACTTGTTATGTACAATACCTATCCGACCAATCCGTCAAATTGGGTGAGTGCCTTCACTCAATGGAATAACCTTATGGGCGACCCTGCTACACATTTATGGACAGACACCCCAAAACCTATTCAATTGATTTATAATAATACCATTTCATTAGGAACCAATTTTATTGATATGAAAGTCCTCAATAATGGTATTGCGGTGGAAGATGCAATGGTTACTCTTTTGAAAGGAAATGATGAAATTTTTATCAGCGGGTATTCCAACGCCGATGGGAATGTTACCCTTCCGATTGATTCATTTGTATCTATGGGTGAAGTATCCATTACCGTTACAAAACCCAATTATCAACCTTATGAAGATACATTTTTAATCAATGGAACAGGTACTATCGCAAATTACGATCCTTCCCTGGACGTTGAAATAGATGAATTGACTGGAAATAATGATGGATTATTAAATCCCGGTGAAACGGTTCATGTCCGAATTCCCATTAGGAATTATGGTCAATTTGATATCTCCGGTGTATCTGCAGAACTAACTACCGAGTCAGAATTAGTTGAATTAATTGAGACAAATAGTTTTTACGAATCCAATTTAGGTGCAGGAGAAACATCATTTGGAACAGGATTTTCTTTTACATTATCACCCTCGGCAGAGGAAATGGAAGATCTAAAACTAAGGCTTCATATTTTTGACGATAATAATATGGTACTTGGTGAAGGGAATGCAATGATTTCGGTAAGCGGTACCAAACTCCATGTTTTGGAATACGAGTTGATCTCGGAGATTGGAAATATCCTGGAACCGGGAGTAGCATCTGAAATTCGCATTACACTTGGAAATGATGGATCCATTTCCGGTACAGACCTCATGGGAGAGCTTAATTTTTATGGATCAGCGATCCAAATTTTTGATGGGGATGGATTTTGGGATTCTGTTCAACCTGGTACTGAGCAGAATTCATCCAATGGGTTTACCATTCGCCCGTCCATTAACGTGATAAATGGGTCTGTGTATAATATGCAACTAATCCTTCAATCTGATGACGGATTTAACAGAGAAGTTTCTTTTCCTGTTTATGTTGGAGAGGTGTCGGAAAATGATCCCTTAGGTCCGGATGAATACGGATATTATTTTTATGATTCAGGAGATACAAATTATGAACTGGCTCCAGAATATGACTGGATTGAAATAAATCCCAGTTATGGAGGATCCGGAACCAGTTTGAATTTTTCAGATAATGGTTACGGCGAATTCTCTAACTCCATTTCTGAAGTCAATCTGCCTTTTTCTTATTCATTCTATGGTGTGGATTATACGTCCATTACGGTCTGTACAAACGGATTCATTTCATTTGGCTCAAGTGAGTTGGAATCGTTTCGGAATTATCCTGTCCCCGGTGCAGGGGGACCTTCTCCCATGGTTGCTGTATTTTGGGATGATCTAGTCACCAGTGGAAATGGAAACGTATTCACTTATGCTGATCCGGACAATGATTATTTCGTTGTGGAATGGTCCAATATGAAAACGGAAAATTACAATTCCTTGAATACATTTGAGCTCATTTTGTACAATGAATCTGCCCCTCCCTTCGGGGACGGAGTTATGAAAATGCAGTATCATACTTTTAATAATACCTCATCCGGAAATTTCAATGGATATACCCCAAAACACGGAGGTTACTGCACCATTGGACTTGAAAATCAAATGGGTTCTGTGGGGCTTCAATATACTTACGATAACGGCTACGCTCCAGCAGCGATGGAACTTGGCCATGAGACAGCTATTTGGGTTACTACCCAGCCAACCATTAATATGACCGAAGTAGCAATTCCCATTGAATTAGATGAAAATTGGAACCTGTTAGGTCTGCCTGCAGACGTTGAAAATGGAGATTATACAATTATTTTCCCGGATGCAATTGAAAATTCGCTTTACAGTTTCGATGAAGGGTACCAATTGGTTGATGAAATGGAAATTGGAAATGGATACTGGCTTCGGTTTCCGGAATCAGATATGCATTTGATCACAGGAATAAGAGTGGATGAAATGACGTTGGATCTGGTTGAAGGGTGGAATTTGATCAGTGGGATTTCATTTAATGTTTCTCTAAATACAATTGCAGATCCCAATGATATTTTAGTTCCCAACACCCTGTATGGATTTGGCACAAACGGTTATGAAGGTGCCGATGAATTAATTCCCGGGAAAGGTTATTGGCTGAGAACTTATGAAGCAGGTACCATCTTTATCTCTACAGGTGCTGCTGCAAGAACTACAGATTCAACTCCAATTTTAACAGATGTATCCTGGATAAGTATCAATGGTCAAAAATTATATTTTGATATGCCCGTATCTGAAAAGGATATGTTGCAATTCAGTCTTCCTCCAAAACCACCGGTTAGCGCTTTTGATGTCCGCTTTGAAGGAGACTGGAAACTGTGCTCCGATGAATGTATAATTGAAATAATGACTGAGGAAGATTTGCAGATTGATTATCATTTGTTTGGAGATGAAGACTGGGTGTTAACAGATATAACTTCGGGACAGGATTTTATTTTAAACTCCGCAGGACTGAACGGTGGAATTTCAATTGATGCCACTTCACGCATGTCACTGGGCAAAAAAGGAAATTTAATTCCGGACACTTTTTCTTTATATCCTGCTTTTCCAAATCCATTTAATCCGGAAACTACACTACGTTTTTCTGTGCCAGATGAGAATCAAACTATTACATTAAATATCATCAATATTCGTGGACAGAAAATCAAAACCCTCGTGTCCGGGGAAATGGTGCCGGGAAATCATACTGTCACATGGAATGGTACAGACAAGTTTAACAAACATGTGAGCGCAGGAATTTATTTTGGAGTCCTTAACACTAAATCAGAAACAAAAATTCAGAAAATGATAATGTTGAAATAATAAAGTTTATAAATCTAAATAAAGGAAAGTAAATATGAAAAAAACCGAAAAAAACAAAAATGGATTCACCATGATCGAGATTATGGTTGTGGTGGTGATCATCGCCATTTTAGCAGCTTTTGCTGTTCCCATTTATATTGATTATGTGGAATCAGCACGGGCATCGGAAGCAAAATCCGTGATCAGCAGTGTATCTAATGGTGCAGATATGTTTTATCAAACCAGTGGAGAATGGCCCACTTCTGTTGATGATTTGGAAAGGGAAGGGCAATTGGACCTGAAATTATCAACCAAAGCAAAATGGCAATTTGAGCTTCAACTACCGGAACTGATCAATGCTACCAGTACAGAAGAAATGGCTGGTGGTGCTGGTAAATCCATCCAGTTCAACCGTCAAACGGGAAAATACACAGGATACGGATCACCGGATCAAGAGTAATAGATGGAAATAAATGAATTGCTGAATTATGCTCTGGACAGCGGGGCATCTGATTTGCATCTCAGTGTAGGGTCCAAGCCCATGGTGAGGATAAACGGTACTATGCATCCCCTGAATTTGGATGTAATGACCAGGGAATCCATGGAATCCATACTTCCGCAGGTTTTGTCTGATGAGCAGGTATCAAAATTTCGAAAAGAAAAGGAAATTGATTTTTCAGCCAAACTGGATGGTAAGGGGAGATTCCGGGTTAATTTTTTTAGTCAGCTTAATGGATTAGCCGGTGTGTTTCGAACTATACCCGATTTGATCAAAAGTTTTGAGGATTTGGGAATTCCTCCCATTCTTAAAGAATTAAGTCTCAAAAACCGTGGTCTTATCCTGCTTACTGGCCCTACCGGTTCTGGAAAAAGTACAACATTGGCAACCATGGTGGACCACGTGAATGAAAATCGGAACTGTCATATTATCACCATTGAAGATCCGGTGGAATATTTCCACAGTTCAAAAAGTAGTTTGATTAACCAACGGGAATTGGGGGCGAATACCCACAGTTTTGGCAATGCCCTGAGAGCTGCCCTGAGAGAAGATCCGGATGTAATATTGGTAGGGGAAATGCGTGATTTAGAAACCACATCCCTCTCTCTTACTGCTGCGGAAACGGGACATTTAGTTATGTCAACCCTGCATACTTCCAGCGCCATTAAAGCCATAGACCGTATCATTGACATTTATCCCGAGGGACAAAAAACTCAGATTCGTTCTATGATGTCAGAAAGTCTGGTTGCTGTGATTGCCCAGAAACTTTTACCTACAAAAGATGGTAAGGGTCGTATCCCCGCCTGTGAGGTTATGATTGCAACCACTGCCATAAGAAACCTCATTCGTGAGGATCGAATTTACCAGATTCCATCTCTCATGCAATCCGGCGGTGTGGATGGGATGCAGACTCTGGATCAGGATTTACAGCGCCTTGTTTCTCAGGGAGCAGTAGATAGGGCAACTGCAGAATCTGTTGCTGATAATCCTAAACTCTTTAAATCTAACGTTTTGTGAAAAAGAAGATAAAAACGTATCAGGGATTTACTTTTATTGAGGTCATGCTGGCAGTGGTGATTATTACCATCACCTCCATGGGACTTATGTACGGAGTAGTTCATTCCCGGAGTGAATTGAGAGCGTTGGAAATAAAAGAAAGAGCAACGGAAGAATTGTCCAACTATATGGAACACTGGAAAGGACGTATTGCCAGTGGGAATTTAAGTTCCACCGATAAATTGGGAGATTACACCGGTAAGGAAATTTATCTGGTTGGTGACGCACAGGCAGATGAAAAAGTGACAGCAAAATTGTTCTATTCCATGGACAAACAGGATTCCCAGTATAATGATGCAAATTACGAATCCTATCGATTGAAAGTCTGGATACAGTGGAAAAATTTTATGAAAACTCCTGAAAGTGCAGTTCACCATGATTTGCAAATAGAACAGGAGCGCATTCTTGAAACGGTTATGCTGGTATATGGGGTATGAAAACAATAAATAAATTTTACCCCGGTTTCACCCTTTTGGAAATGGGTGCAGTTGTAGTAGTCATCAGTATCATCGGTATCGGAATCATCATGACATTTCAAACTATAATGGGTGCCTACCGCATGGATGTTATTCGGCAGGATATTCGTCACTATGGTAATACGGTGGTAAGAGAAATTTCTGAAAGAATCAGAAAAGCGGAGAAAGTGGAATTCAGCAGTTTTTTAGGATTTGCCAAAATTGAACTGTGGGAGGATGCCAGTCAACCTACACCGTCCCACGTAATCCAGGCAAATGAGGAAGAAGGGATCCTTATGAATTATGACCTCCTTCTGGATGGAGAATTACGTTTTCCAACGGTGGGAGAGTGGAGAGAAAATGAGCAGTATAAAGTGAAGCTGGAAAGTTTTACCACTTATCAGGAAACCGAACCGCCCAACAGGCCATCATTAATTAAGGTAAAAAGAGCAACTCGGTATCTGGATCTTGTGATGTCATTGGAACCGGAAGTAAATCCAAATGTCAATGTGGAAAAGGAAGAATTTCGCTTTAACAGAAATATTTTTATTGCCAACCAGTACCTGGCGGAGTTTAACTGATGAAATACCGTCATTCATCCGGTGCTGTTGCTCCTCTTGCTATGGTTTTTGCCTTTGTGAGCATGCTTATAACCGTAGCCTATTTGGGAAATAGTTCCACTATCAATTCTCAGGAGAGATTCCGGTTTGCCGAAGTAACTGCCCAATACATTGCCGAAGCAGGATTGAACAAAGAAGCGGCAGATTATTTACCCTATCTTTCAGGAGCAGACACCATATTGGTTGGAGAACCAGGTGTAAATTTTGGAGAAGACACCCAGGGGAATTCCCTGGGAAGATATAAAAATGTCATTTGCGGAACTCAATATGCAGAGGGTTCCACACGGAAGGAATTTTATGGTTTGAGCACAGGAGAAGTGTCCTACGAAACTCCCAATGGGAATGATGTTTTAGTGGAGAGGACTGCTTCATTGATCATGACACCTACCGGTTTTGAAGAATTTATGTATTTTACTAATGACGAAGAACCGTTCGGACCAAATGCAGGTGCTTATGTTAGTTTTGGAAATTCGGATGTTTTGGAAGGCAGGGTACATACCAACAGTCCAACAGTAACCTTCAGTGATTATGGCTGTCCGGATTTTCAGGGGAGATTATCCGTTACAGAGCCAATAACATATGAAGGAGATACTTCATGTCTGGATGACATGGTGGATGAGGACGGGGAATCTATCATTGATACCGTCAGTACAATTACTTATCCACCGGATAATTCAGCAGATATTTTGAGAGCTAATGCCAAACGAACTTTCACTGCGGATGATATGATCACTTTCGTTCAAAACATCCAGGACACTCTCATCATGACGGAAATTGAATTTGTTGAAACAGGTGGGTATTATGCAACTCAATGGTGGTACCTGGTTCCACCGGTGCTTTCAGCTGCGCCTGAAATAGATTTTATGTATGATGCTGTAACTCCGGGTCAACAGGTTGCCAATTTTTCCATTCAATTGATGGATGCTGATTCCTGGGCTGAAGCCTGGGATGATGTTACAGAATATGATGGGTCTGATTTTTTAATTATAGACGATACCGATATTGACGGAGACATGGTTGCAACATATATGACCCAAATTAACAGTGGTGACAGACTTTTTATAGAATCCAGAGAATCAGATAAGTACTCAACATTCCTTGCAGGTAATGATCCATTTAATTTTTTTAACAGATGGATCATTGCTATCGAACCCGGAACAATGAATTACAGTACGACAACAGATACAGGTTTTTCACACGAGGAAGAAGTATTTTTAACCTATGAAGGGGATGAAGGTGCTTTGAATACTGAAATTCCATTTAATGCATTTGAATTTTTTCATAATCATTCAGATAATGGTCTGACCATGTGTAGCGCTGACGGTTTTCATCATTTTGATTACCGCTATTGGCTATGTGATGATCGCTATGATTCGGAAGAATGTGTTGAGGAAGCAACCGATAAATCCTATGTGTATTCGGATCGGACCTTTTATTCTTACACAGGTCCCGAGGTTATTTATGTTAAAGGCGGTCCTGTTTTGGTTCATGGGGTTGTGAAAGGTCAATACACTGTTGTAACTGATGATTCTGTTGAATACCGCCGTCATGATGATGCAACCATTATTGATCAGTTATGGGGGAATATATGGATAATTGATGATATCGTTTATGAGGATTCTAATTCAAACGGTGCAGTCCTACATCCTGAGGATGGAGGAACCAATAATGTTTTAGGTTTAGTTGCCGGAGGTAATATTATCATTGCAAATACCAGGGAAAACGGAGCAAGGAACAACTATCAGGGTTCGGATATAAATATTAATGGAGCTTTGATGGCGCTTCACGGCGCATTTATTTCACATTACTGGCAGAATTCTGTCCAATCAACTTTTTGTCCTAACTGTGCAGTACCAAACACAGCTCAACCCTGGTTCTCATTAGGGGATGGAAGAGGGGGTCATCGTAATCCGGTTGAACCGGAAACGGACGGAGGAAACTATACCGGTAATATTGATTACAGAGGATTTGTCAATCTTTGGGGTTCCATTGTCCAGCAGGAAAGAGGTTATATGAAGAGGAATTCACCCTGTTCAAATCCTATTCCTGGTGGAGATTGCTATACATCTGAAGACATCGGATACGATAAAAATTATAATTATGATTACAATTTAATTAACCAACCACCGCCTTATTATCCGGATCAAAGTACAGTAGAAGGTGCTATAGTGCTGAGGTT
>CAZFKU010000016.1:8641-15821 GCA_964518835.1 uncultured bacterium | reverse complement strand
CGTTTCACTCCGCTGATCAGGATAAAAGAGAGGATAACATGTCGTTTCGCTCTCCTGTTCAGGATAGTAACTATTACATTTTTTAATTTAATAACAGGATAAACAAAATATTTTGTACTTAGGACTTGACATAGGCAGACAGGTAGTGAAACTGGTAGCGTTGGAAAAAATTAAATCAGGGTTTAAGGTTATGAAAACTGCCCAGAGGCTTATTCCGGAACAAAGCCGACCTTTTGATCCTGAAAAAATTGATTCACCCATGAGGGTGATTGCCATAAAAGAGTTACTCCGCCAAAATGGAATCAAACCGAAGCGGGTAAAAAATCTCATTACCGGTATCAGCGGAACCAATTCATCTGTGAAACAGATCACAACAATGGAAATGGCGACAAGTGAGTTGGAATCATCTATGAGCTTTGAAGCAAGAAAGCATATTCCCATGGACGGTACAGATGCTGTGATAGATTACCAAATTTTAGGACCCAATAGAAGCGAAGTGGATAAAATTGATGTTGCTTTAATTGCATGCACAAAACGGGTATTATCCAATCATTTGGATATGGTAAAAGATTCAGGAATGAAACCGGGTATTGTTGATGTGGATCCGGTAGCTGTCATGAATGCGTTTCTGGCAACTCATAATTTACCTGAGGAAGGTGTGGTTGTGTTATTGGATATAGGAGCAGTCACCTCATCATTAATTGTTTGGGGAAACCAGGATATGTTTTTTACCAGGGATCTTCCCATTGGGATACATGAGATGGTGAAAGATATTTCCACACGAAAATCAATTGATTATCTCACTGCCCAAACTGAATTACTAAACTCAGGAGTGGAAGCATTTAAAAAGACTGAGGAGGAAAAAAGTATTATTGCTGTCACCGATCGGTCTTCTTTAGAAAATTTTATAGAAGATGTCCGGCGTACATTACGATTTTATGCCAAATCTTCCAATCAAAGTCATTTTACAGGAATTTATCTTTCGGGAGGAGGAAGTTCTATTTCAGGATTGAGTGAATTAATACAGGATCGTTTGCAAATGGACACAGAAGTTTTCAACCCTTTTTCCGGAATGGAAATGAAGGATGACTTGATAGAAGGAAATCCGTCTCAATATACCATCGCATCAGGTCTGGCAATTCGGGGGTGTAAAGAATCATGAAGAAACTGATTCTCATCAACCTGAATAAAAGTGATACTTCTGAAACATTAGCGGTAAGAAATAAGGAGCGGATTCGGTGGTTCCTGTTCGGATTATTTGTGAGTTTACTGGTAGGAGCGAATGGATTAGCCTGGTATATCGGGTTGAATTACAGTAGTCTTATCAACCAGAAAAATTTGGAAATTACTCAGATAAAAAAGGAAATTAGCCTGTTACGTGAAAAGGGAAAAAATCTTTCAAAAAAGGATATAATGACGTTGGCAAATTTGGAAAACAATCGGTTTCTCTGGTCAGAAAACCTTGAAAAACTGGGGGAAATGACACCCGAGGACATGTCATTGACCGAATTGAAATATAAAAAAAACAAACTGTTCATCAAAGGAATTGCCACCACTTACCGTGGTGAGAAAGATTTCGATCAGGTGGAACGCTTTATTAATGTATTGAAATCAAATGACGAATTCTCAAGTCACTTTACCCGTTTGCGACTGATGCACCATGCCTTAATAAATGTGAGAGGGCAGGATATAGTAGCATTTGAATTGGAAGCACCCTTGGCGGCTATTCCACCCATTTCAAAACAGATTAGAAATGCGAAATTTGCTGCAAAAGTTAATGGCGATTCATCTGTAGAACCATCTCTTTCGTCTGATAAAAAAAAAGTGAAAAACCATCAAAAAGAACCAATGGAGGTTCCGGAAAATGAATCGTAATTCACTCCTGTTTGGTATGACTCTATTCCTGACGCTTACTTTTTGGCTCAGTCTTAAATTTATTATTGGGGATAAACCGTTGTCTCTGAAACAATTGGAGCTAAAACAAACCGAATTAAATGAACAATATATCAGCGCTAAAATATTAGCGGAAAAACTGGATCAAGTGTACACATTATTCTCAGAAAATCTGGCGCTGTCTGTTGCAGATTCTTTAGCAGAGGACTCCTCCCTTCCATTTTTAAAATCACTGACGGACATGATGAAACAAAATGATATTATCGTGAAAAAAATTAAACCAAGACCTCGGGAGAAAGTGGGGAATTATTACAGTTCTCCTTATGAAATGACCATAAAATGCAGTTATGAAAACTTGGGGAAATTCCTGGCGGAAATGGAAAAATCTCCACGCCTCATTGCCATAAATGAATTATCCGTAAAAAATGGTGTTGAACGCATAAAAAACCGTATAGAAGAGAATGAGTTGATGCAGCAGGAAATTGATTTGCATATTTCCACTCTGACACTCATTAAATCACAGGTAAAAATTATATCATGAATGACCGTTCAAATACCGTTTGGGTCCTAGTTACTATTCTGGCATTGCTATCGGTTTTATTCGCCAGCTTTAAATTATTTCCTGTTCGGGAAAAATGGCAAAATGCAGTGGTACGTGCCCAAAATATAAAAATCGGTACGGATCAGGAATTGGAGAATGTAATAGGGTTTCTTGAGGATAGACTGAAATATCGATTGGATTATGAGTTTTCACTTGAAAAAGAACCCATGAGACTTACAAATGTTGTCTATCTAACCGATGCCAGTGGAAATAGAATTAGTGGAAAACGAACGTCAAAAGTAAAAGTAACCCACGTCATTAACGGAAAAATAAAGTATGCGGGAATATATTTTAAGGGGGAGAATTTTAATGTAGTGGAAGGGGATTCCATTGCCGGGGGACGGGTAATAAATATCGGAAAATTTGGAATAACAGTTGAGAAACAGGGAAAGGAAAAATTTTATGAAGTTGAAACAACTTCCCTTGATGACCAACAAATGAAATTAGGTGACAAATGAAAAAAATTGCAATCGGCTGTTTAATTATATTTAGCTTGGCGTTCGCACAGGCAGCAAAAACAATTTCTGCTCAGGAGTATAAAAAACCCACTCTAGTTTCCGTTCATGCAGAAGATGCATATTTACCCGGAATCCTTTCAATCCTGGCTAAGGAAAGCGGCTACAATATCGTTACGGATCCCAATGTAAACCGGCAGGATAAAATTTCCATTCATCTGGATGATGTTCCCATTGAACAGGCGATAAACCTTGTGGTTCGGTCTGTTGGACTGAGTTATGAAATTGTGGGGAACTCATTTTTAATAGCAGAACCTAAAAAACTGGAAAAAGAGGTGGGGATCACATCCCATGTGATTGACTTAAAATATTCAGATGCATTAGAAGTAAAAACACTTTTGCAGGATTTGACGAAGCAGATCCAGGTTGATGTGTCCGGGAATAAACTGTTGGTGAATGCATCACCGAAGAAAATTGCAGAGATAGAAGAAGTTGTCAAAAAAATTGACGTTCCTGCAATTCAGATACTTTTAGAAACGCGGCTCATTGAAGTATCCCTCGATCAGGATGAAAAACTGGGAATTGACTGGTCAAAATTAGCCAAGTATACAACGATCCTTGCAGAGAACGCTTCCCCTCCTTTTGCTGGGGCGGGGAGTCTTGTTCCGGGAATTACCCAAACTGAAGCGGGAGACGGAACTGTTTCTGAACAGTTTTCTCCTTTACCTGCAGATCAGAAACCGACCCAGATGTATTTTGAACGTCTCGGTGCAAGTGATGGCGGCCCTCGATTCAGTCGTCAGATGACCGCATTGGATATTACCCTGGATATGCTTTTGAAAGATAATAAAGCCGACATTTTAGCCGATTCAAAATTGGTCACTTTAAACGGCAGGGAAGCCACCATTAAAATGGTTGATATTGTCCCCTATATTCTCAGTTCAGGCGGTGTGGGAGGTCAGGTACAGGTTCAGCGGGAAGAAGTGGGAATTAAACTCACGGTTCTTCCAACTGTGAATACAGATGGAGATATTACTGTCCGTGTGGAACCGGAAGTAGCTTCTATTTTTGAATTTATCGGACCCAGTAGGAATATCCCCCGGGTGAAAAGCAGATCCTCATCCACAACAATTCGTGTGAGAGACGGTGAAACCATCATTCTGGGAGGGTTAATCAGTAAGGACAAAAAAAATACCGTATATAAACTTCCTCTTCTTCATAGAATCCCTTGGATCGGGAAAAAACTGTTTACCAGTACAGATATTGTGGACAGAAAAACTGACCTGATTATTCAAATAACCCCATCTGTTGTTGTGGATAATATAAGCGGAATCCCAAAAGGTGAAGAGATGATCGAAATTGAAAATTCAATATTCATAGAAGGGGATGAAGATCATAACGAAGAGGAAAAATCTAAGGAGTAAATCATGAAAAATTTTAAAATTGTACCGATCATTTTCCTCATTGCTATATTAGTTTTACAATTGAGCTGTGATGAAAGAACCCCCACAGAGGATACCTCTTCAAATTACACCATGACCATGACAACTCAACCCGTAGCAGGAAATGATCTTTCTGGTGAAAATGTAGGTGAAGATATTTTGGGTGATGTTGTTACCACCCGGGTTTCTGCCATACTGAAGGATGAAAATGATAAAGCCATAGAAGAAGCCTTAATATCTTTTTCTTCAAAAAAAGAAAATTCATCCTATGGGCAAATGGACCCTCAGTCGGGATATACAGATGAAAATGGAACGGTTACCGCCCTGTTCAAAGATCCGGGAGATGCTTCAGCATTTGGTGAATCCAAAGCCCTCCTGAAAGCAGAGTATGCCCAAAACCAGGAAGTATTTGCACAGACACTCGTTGATGTTTATCCGGATACAATGATCTGGCCTTATTCAATCGCCATCACACCAAGTATAAACCAGATTTTTAAAACTACTTCACCCCAATCATCTACATTAACAATTTATGTCTATAATAAATTAAGTAATCCGGTACAATCTGTTTATGTGGATCTGACTACCGATGTGGGATCTTTTGGTGATGCCCAGCAAAAAGAATATACTTTCCTTACGGATAATCTGGGCAGGGGAACCGTTGAATTTAACCACAATGATGAGCTGGGCTTAGCAACAATCACTGCATATTATTCCCATGGAGCCTTCACCGGAACTCAATCGGATTCAACTCAGGTTCTGATCGGTACCAATTATAATATCACTCTGTCTCAATATCCTCTTTCTCAGGACAGTTTGGGAAATTGGATTATTGTAGGTGAAGATATTTCAGGCGATAAAGCCATGACTCGGTTAATTGCCACCATTACAGATAATTCCGGCAATCCCGTCCAGGGAGAACAAATCATATTTTCTGCAGAAGCTCAGGGGAATATTGCAGGAACCATCACCACAAACACAAATGTAACCAACTCACAGGGGCAGGTTTTTGCATATTTCGATGATAACGGAACTGTGTATCAGGATTTAGGTGAAACGGAAGATTTTGAAGGTGTAACCTGTACCGCATTTATCGGGGATCTTACCGGAAAAAATAATTTGGTTCAGTTCAGCGTATTTACTGAATCCGTTTGGCCCTATCAGTTAAGTTTAAATACGGATGTAAATGAAATCACTTTGGACAATGGCGTAACAAATGCAACCATCAATGGCAGATTACTCAATGGTTTATCCCAGCCGGTACCCAACGTCATTTTATCTTTTACTGCGGATCGGGGATACCTTGAATCTCAGGTAACAACAGATTCCACTGGGAATTACAATTTAATATTTCAGGATCTGGGCGAGCCTGCTGATGTAGGTTTAGCAACCATTATCGGAAGTTTCAGTCATCCCGGATTTTCCTCTTATATCCAAGAAACAGAACATATTTCAATCGTGACGAATTATAACATGACATTGGAATCCTATCCAGTTTCACTGAATGAAAGTGGAAACCCTGTTTTGGTGGGAGAAGATGTTGCCGGAGACAATTCCAGAACCCGAATTGTAGCTACCGTTACCGACGAAGCAGGAAATGCGGTTGAGGGACAATCCATTTTATTTACCGCAGAAGGGACGAGCGGAACAGATGTAGGCACCTTTGATACCGAGACTTTTACCACTAATAGTGAGGGAAAAGCCAAAGCATACTTTTTGGATGATGGAAATGCTTATCAGGATCAATCCGGTACCGAAGATTTTGAAGGGGTTACCGTCACAGCATTTATCGGAGATGAGACCGGAGAAAGTCAATCCACTCAATTCAGTGTATATTATGAATCTGATATCTGGCCCTATCAATTAAGTTTAAATACAGATGTGGATGAGATCACTTTGGATAATGGTCAAACAGAAGCAATTGTTTCGGGGAGATTATTGAATGGTTTGAATAATGCTGTGGGTACAGTGACACTTTCTTTTTCGACAGACAGGGGATACATTAACTCTCAAGTGACAACAGACTCCAACGGTGATTACAATTTAACTTTTCAGGATTTGGGTGAACCCTCAGATGTAGGGATGGCTTCCATCATAGGAAGTTTTACCCACCCGGGATTTGATTCCACAATTACCAAAACTGCACAGGTTGCGATCGTCACCAATTATTCTCTGGCGTTGACAAGCTATTCAGTTTCCCTGAATGAAAATGGAAATTCTGTAATCGTGGGTGAGGATGTAGCCGGTGACAATGCCCACACACGGATTGTTGCAACCGTTTCGGACCAGGCGGGGAATTTCATCTCAGGACAATCCATTTATTTTAATGCTGAAGTTTTAGGAGACCAGAATGTAGGTTCTTTTGATGCTGAGGTGTACACAACTAATGATCAGGGAAAAGTATATGCATATTTTTTAGACAACGGAACTTCATATCAGGATCAATCAGGCACCGAAGATTTTGAAGGAGTTTTAGTCACTGCATTTATTGGGGATGAGACTGGTGAAAGTGAATCCGTCCCATTCAGTGTGTTTGATGCTTCAGATGTTTGGCCCTACCAATTAAGTTTAAATTCAGATGTGGATGAGATCACTCTGGACAACGGACAAACCCAGGCTGTAGTCTCCGGTAGATTATTGAATGGGTTGAATACAGTTGTGAATAACGTTACCTTGTCTTTTTCAGCAGACCGGGGATATATAAACTCTCAGGTGACAACCGATTCCAACGGTGATTACAGTCTAAACTTCCAGGATTTAGGGGAACCGTCAGATGTGGGATTGGCAAC
>CAZFKU010000016.1:0-8541 GCA_964518835.1 uncultured bacterium | reverse complement strand
AATAATTTAAATTTTCCTGTTCAGGATGTGACTTTATATTTTTCATCGGATAAAGGATTTATCTTACCGGAAATTGTAACCGATTCTACGGGAAATGTTTCCACTGATTTTCGAGATCAGGGTAATCAAGCTGATGTGGGTATGGCAAGTATCCAATGCAGATATGTTCATCCGGGACTGGAGCCGGAAATTGCGGATTCCGTACAGGTTTTTATCACCACTCATTACTCTATTACTCTGGAACAGCTTCCTGTGGCTATTGATGAAAACGGGAATAATTTTATTGTAGGTGAGGATGTAGCGGGAGAGCAGGCAAATACACTTTTAATCGCTACGGTGACTGACACGGGAGGTATAGCAGTCCCGGGAGTTTCACTAAATTTTAATGTGACAGATGAAAATGGTGCAAGTATAGGATCTGTAGAATTTCTAAACCAGTCTTCCGATGGAAACGGTCAGGTACAGGCGTTATTCACAGATGATGGCATGGCTCATGTGGATATTCCCGGTTCTCCATCGTTTGAGGGTGTAACAGTGAAAGTTATTTACGGGGGAGAAGAATACGAATCTGTTCAATTCAATGTGTATGATTCGAATGATGTCTGGCCTTACAGTTTGTTTTTAACCACGGACACAGACATAATTCATTTGGATGCGGGTATAACACAGGCGACTGTCGTCGCCCGTCTTTTAAACGGTCTGTCTAATCCGGTAAAACAGGCTCAATTGACCTATGATGCATCTCTTGGATTTATTCCTTCGTTTGGTGAGACCGACACCACCGGAGTAGATACAGTTTATTTTCAGGATTTGGGCAATCCGGAAGAAGTGGGAATTTCAAATATTTCTGCTAATTATTCTCATCCCGGGTTTACCGAACCTGTCTCATCTAATACACTGAATATTTCCATCGAGGACACGACATTTGAGACCTGTGCTTATGTCACAATTCCACCATCCATAGTAGGTGAAATAATGGTATCAGGAGGTGGCGGTATAGAATCAACCATTATTACCGCAGAAGTTTATGATGATGACGGAATCCTCATTGATACCCCTACAGAAGTGCGGTATGTACTTGGACCGAATATCCCTGCAGGCGCTCATTTGGAAAATGCCGCTTCAACTGACACTGTTTCAGCCTATACCAATAATGGTGTCGCTACGGTTTCGTTGAATAGCGGGACAGCCCCGGGACCAGTTCGCATCACCGCCATTGTTGAATGTGACAGTGTAGAATTTTCTGCTGTAGCAGTTCCGGTGATAATTGTTACAGGTCCTCCATATTATATTGAAGCGGAATGGGATCCATCCAGTACTGAAGCAATCGGCGGAGGATTATACCGTGTTCAGTGTGCTGCACTGGTGTACGACCGCCATTATAATCCTGTTGAAGATTCTACTTATGTTTACTGGTCTATTGAGCAGGTATTGCCTTGTGAAACTCCTGATGTTTCTGTTACAGGAACCAGCCTTTCTTATAACACTAATTTTCAAAATAACCAGTATCATGGTGTTGCATATACGGATTTATCCTATTCAACAAACGGCATTGGTGATGAAGTAAAAGTGGTTGCATATACCTGGGGTGATGACCTAAATGGTGATGGAGTTTTTGGAGATTCGGTGGGAACCTATATCAATGACGGAGAAGGCGGTGTTGTTGGATTACCCTATATTAATGGGGGGGATGCATCTGTGACCATTACGACCAGCACGACTGCTCACGATTTTACCCTGCCACTCCCATCAGATTCTGTTTTAGTCACTGTTTCGGTAGGTGTTTATGATTATTATGGGAATGAGGTCATTAATGTTCCCGTTGCTTTTAGCGGAATTGGTGTAACGGATTGGTTTGAAATGGGATTTGAAGCTTTCGATGATATTGGAATAAATGGATACGGAGTGGATGATGGATGTTTTACCTGGAGGGATTTCGGAGCCGATGGTCAATCAGAAACATCGGACTGTGGGGAAGGAAATTATAACCATGATTCCTTTGATGAAGATGGAAATATCAGACATTGGCCCCATTATGATAATGAGTTGTCCGAACCTTTTTATGATTGTGGGATAGATGGACTTTGTCCTGATGATTCTAATTATCCCGGTCCCGATGATGGTGAAAATGACGGTGTTTACACTTCTGGTGAATATTATAATGATGCCAATTTGAATGGGGAATATGATGAAGGAGAATTATTCCTTGATTATGGTGAAGATGGTGATGATGAAACAGGTGATTATGGGGAAGGGGATGGGATATGCCAACCCGGTGAACAGTATTATGACACAGATGGAAACGGAACATGGGATCCCGATGAACCATTAGATGATTGCGGATTTGATGGATTATGTCCTGAAGATGCGGGGTATCCGGGACCGGATGCCGGAGAAGGTGACGGGCAATGGTACGGCTATCACATGGAAGGCTGCGGATTTCCCGATGTTCGTGTCAGAACCGATGAAAGCGGTGTTGCCAGGATTGTTGCAAATTTACCAAAAGAATTATGCACATTTGCAGGACTGTCGGAAATTGGTGACTTCACCTTCTGCACCTATAATCAATTTACAGCAACCATCAATGCAACACTTGCGATTCCAGTCATAACTCCTGCTGATCCTGTGAATATAGAATTATCTAGAACTCCGTTTGAGGCTGATGATGATGCCGGAAATTGTTTTGAATGATGAGTAGTACATTTAATCCTCAATTCCAGAGAATCGGTGAAATACTGATTCATATAGGAAAGCTCAGTGACAGCCAGCTTCAGGAGGCTTTGGTAGAACAGAAAAATACTAAAGAAAAACTGGGATTGGTTCTCATAAACAATGATATTATTTCTGAAGATGATCTGGTAACGGTTTATTCTATGCAGCTGGGATATAAGAAAGCGGAAAAAGATATGCTATATAATGTGAAGCAGGAAGCGGCATCCTTGGTTCCGGAAGAATTCGCAAGGCAAAATTCAGTTTTGGCTCTGTCAAAATCCAATTCCTCCATCATTGTTGCCATGGAAGACCCTGAAGATATTGCCTGTATTGATTCATTAAAACGGCTTACGGGATTAAATCCAGAGGTTCTGGTTGCGGGACCTACAGCGCTGGAAAAAGCGCTGGATGAGGTTTATGGAGAAATAAAGAAAACCGGAGAAGTCCAGGAGGTTATAGAAGGAATTAAGGTGATTTCCGGTGATGAAGATCATCAGGAAGAAGTTGATTTATCACCTGAAAGCGTTGATGCTGAAGATGCACCCATCGTAAAACTGGTGAATATGATCCTGCAGGAATCCATAAAAGAAAGAGCCACAGATGTTCATATCGAACCTATGGAAGATAAGGTGATCATTCGAATCAGAATTGACGGTGTTTTACAGATTATCATGACTCCTCCTATTACTTCACTCAGCGGACTGGTTACACGAATTAAAATTTTATCCAAATTAAATATTGCAGAAAAACGGTTAGCACAGGATGGAAGGTTTACCATTAAAACAACGGAAAAGGAAATTGATGTTCGTGTGTCGATTTTGCCCACTGTTTATGGTGAAAAAATTGTCATGAGACTTTTGGATAAAACTGGGTTTGATTTCAATTTAAAATCGCTGGGATTCGATCCCGATATGTATAAAATATTCAAAAAAGTCATTTCCCAACCTTATGGAATGGTCATTGTTTCCGGTCCTACGGGAAGCGGTAAATCCACATCCCTTTATGCTTCATTGAAAGAAATAAAATCGGAAGGAATCAATATCACTACTGTGGAAGATCCGGTAGAGTACCAGCTTGAAGGAATCTCTCAGGTGCAGGTGTTTGAAGATATTGGATTGACCTTTGCTTCGTCCCTCCGTTCTATTCTTCGTCAGGATCCTGATATTTTGTTGATCGGTGAGATTCGTGATAGTGAAACAGCAGATATTGCGGTAAAGTTTTCATTGACGGGACATCTTGTCTTTTCCACCGTTCATGCTAATGATGCTTCTTCCACCATCACCCGCCTTTTGGATATAGGGATTCCTCCTTTTCTGGTGGGTTCATGCGTGAATCTGGTTATGGCCCAGCGTTTGGTTAGGCGTTTATGCAAAGAATGTTGTGAAGAATATGATCCATCTGATCAGGAATTATATGTGGTTGGATTAGATAAAAACCGGTTAAACGGATCAAAACTCACCAAACCTAAAGGATGTCGCAAATGCCGTAATACAGGATATAAAGGCAGGACCGCGATCTTTGAAATCATTCCAATGTCCAGAGATATAAGAAAATTGATTTTTAATGAGGCGAACGAAGATGATATTAGGGTAAAGGCATTGGAGCAGGGTATGGTTTCTTTGAGGGAAAGCGGTCTCAGGAAAGTATTGGACGGAACCACTTCAATTCAGGAAATATTGCGATCCACCGTTGAAGATTTTTAATGGCAGTTTTTCAGTACTTAGTCAAAGACGACGGAGGGAATAGAAAAGAGGGGCAGATTCATGCTTCTTCTCTTGATACTGCAATTCAAAAGCTGACGAGCAATGAGCAGGTAATCATTCGAATAAATGAACAGGATACATCCTGGGATTTTCTGGGTCCTTTTTTAGATGAAATAAACCTGTCCGTTGAAAAGATGAAAAACCGGATTCCTTTGAGTAATCTGGTTTTTTTTACTCGCCAGTTAGCAACAATGTTTTCAGCAGGATTGACTTTAGAACGAGCCATACATGGGTTAGCAGTGGAAGAAAAACATTCCCGCTTGAAAAAAGTGCTGACCAAAATAGCAGAAAATATTCGCAAAGGATTGAACCTTTCCGAAGCCTTAAGCCGTCATCCCGGAGTGTTCAGTAATCTTTATATTGCTTTGACTAAAGCAGGGGAAGTCAGCGGTAATTTAAATGAAATTCTCGATCAGTTAGCAACCTATTTAGAAAACTTGGATGATACTCGCAGAAAGGTACGTTCTGCAATGACCTATCCTATATTCATGATGATTTTCATGTTTGCCATGGTTTCAGCCATGTTCATTTGGATCATACCAAAATTTTCTGAAGTTTACGCACAGCTGGGAGCGAATCTACCTGCTGCAACACGAACTCTCGTTGGGATGAGTCAATGGATGAGCGCACATTTTGGATCAATATTTTTCTTTTCCTTATTAACAATTATTGTTATCTGGCTCATTTCAAAAACAAAAAGAGGTGGGTTTGTCGTAGATTCCATAAAATTAAAATTTCCTATCTTTGGTTCGCTAATTAACCAGGCAATTTTAAATAAGTTTTGTAAAACATTTGGAATCCTGATTGGTGCCGGTGTTCCCGTATTGGATTCCACTAAATTATTGAGCAAGGTTGTTGACAACCGGGTGTTTGAAGAAGCGACAATTGAAGCTTCAAATTATATCCGTGAAGGGTACAATATCAGTACAGCATTGCGGAGGACGGAATTGTTTCCACCCATCATGCTTCAATTAGCATCTACCGGTGAAGAAACGGGAGAACTGGACAACCTTTTGGACAGAGCGGCAGATTATTATTACAAACAGGTAACAGCTTTGGTTGACCGCATGACAACCTTGATTGAACCCCTGTTAATTCTGGCTGTAGGTGTGATAATTGCAATAATGGTCATTGTTACTTATTTGCCTGTGTTTCATTTGGGCGCTGCATTGCAATCCGGTCTCTGATGGACTGGGCGGTCTTTGTCCCTTTTTTCATATTTGGTACCATTCCCGGAAGTTTATTAAATGTATTGATTTATCGAATTCCCGCTGGAATTTCTATATTTTCACCCCGCTCTTTTTGTCCTCATTGTAATACACCCATTCCATTTTATCGGAATATCCCCCTGCTTACTTATCTTTTTCAGAGAGGGAAATGCAGAATATGTCAGGAGAAAATATCCGTTCAATATCCGATAGTTGAATTTATTTCAGGGATTATTTGGGCATGGTCATTCTCCAATTATAATTGGCAGTCGGCAATGTTTTTATCACTGCTGCTGTCCATATTAGTCGTGATTGCATGGATTGATTTAAAGGTAATGCTCATCCCGCTTAATATGCTGTTAACTGCAGGTATCATTGTCATTTTAGGAGTTGGATTCCAAATTTTACCCTGGCGGATTGCACTCTATGGAAGTCTTGTGGGTCCGGTATCTTTTGGTTTTATTTTAGGGATTACTTATTTAGTAACAAAACGGAGGGGAATGGGAACCGGTGATATCCAACTCAGTGCTGTTCTGGGAGCTTGGCAGGGACCGGTGAATATCATTCTGATATTTTTTATGGCAAGCTTTATTAGTCTTTTGACATGGTTTGTGATTTCTCTGTTTAAAGGATTTAATAAAGACAGAGCATTGCCTTTTGCGCCGTTTTTAGTCATTTCATCCATTACCCTTTTCCTTTCAGAATATTACTTTAAAACTGATTTTCTTTCAATTATTCTAAAGTAATGACAAGAATAATGGCAGGATTTTTCCTATCATTCTTCTAGATATTTTCCACATTATAGAAGAAAACCGGTTGTTCTCTCTGATTCGTGGAGGATTTAGTAGGGTAATTATTGATTTAATTAAAAATAAATGATACCGGCTTGGTATGTCCTCACCCAGTAGGAATTTCCCGGTTCCAACATATAAACTTGAAAATAGGTTTCATCAAATCCGAAAATGGTTTCAGGAATGATGATATCATTTGGATCTCCAATTAAATTCACATGGAAAGGAGTTGAAATTCCGGAAATAAGATTCCAACCTTCATCAAGGCCAAGTGTAAGCCAATTTACAGGAATTCCTCCCAACACTGAACTCCCGTCAGACCCAAATCGGAGCCAATATCCTGTCCCCGGAATCATTATGTCGGAAAGGATATAAGCCCCATTAAATGAAAAAAGTGTTCCCTCAATAGATTCAGGAAAGAGATTGACTGCTGATCCATCTGTTACATAATACGGTAGTCCCACCAGATTCCACCCTAAATTGTGTTCAACTTCAATTGTAGTTGTATTTCCAAAATAAATCCCCACGTGGATATACTGAAGTTCCCAATCAGGAATATGTATCCAGATAATGGAATCCTGGATTGAATAGTTTAGAGGAGGGAGAAAATCATCCATTTCACCTTGGACTGAAATATAGTCAATTAACCCAATTTCTGTTCCGGTTAGTCCAATGGAGAACTCTCCTATTTCCCAAGGGGTATGATTCTCTATAGTTAAATTGTAAATGGGTTCGTTGAAGGAAAATGAGTCGTGAAAAATAATGGAATCACTATTTGAAAATTGGTATAAATCGAAGAATGAACTGTTAAAATTTCGTGAACATTTCAAACGAATAAATTGATCATCTTCGATTATATTCATAGCTTCCGCCCAATAGGCACGTGATGGTTCATCCAAATTGACATTAATATCAAGTGGATTGTCCACCAATTCAAATTGTTCCATCCAGTTGCAGGTGTGATGTTCATCCATGACGCTGAAACCATGTCCACCACCGGGATCAGTTTCGATCCACATGTTTTCATTATACCCCAAAAGTAAATTATAAAGGTCTTCGGCGTGATAACGGTGAGGTTCTGAAGAACCAAAGTCAAGATAGAGTGGAGTAAATTGAAGGTTATTATGCATACTCTGGGTTGAATCGGTAAAATAGACTGCAGAGTTCCGATGATATTCAAATGGCACTTCCTCTGGAGTTCCCCCAAACCATTGAATCATGGAGTTGTTTCCATCCATCTCGTAATATCGCCGTTCACAATCTAAAATTCCCGAACCTGATGCAGTGGCAGCTACCATGGGACCCCGGGGGTCTAATTGATTGTTTGCAAAAATTGCACCGGCAGCACCTCCCATAGAACCTCCCACCATGTAAATTCGATTTGAATCAATTAAATAATGATTTTGAAGCCAGATGATTGCCCATTCAATGTATTCCTGAGCTCCTTGGTGATTATAATTATTAGCAGATCCTCCATACGGAGATAAATATAACCAACCTCGTACATTTGCTTCTTCATCAAATTCTGTATAATAGCTGGAATTTTCATTCCCGCCCCATTGGTGAAATCCTACCAGCAAAGGGACTGGTTCAATCCCTGAATAATTAAAGGGGATTTGATAGGAAAATACGTCAACTGTGTCACTATCCATGATGACATACTCTGTATAAATAGTCTGACCATAGATAAATCCCACAAGAAAAAAAGAAAACCAAACTGTTCTCAAATATATCGACTTCATATTACATGGTTAATTTAGATTAAATTACTTAGTTTTTCGTCTAAAAATATTAACAAAATGGGAATATTAAAGCGTCTATTATTGTCTAATTAGTTCAAGAACTATGGAATTAAGATTTCCGAATCAATAAATAGACACAACAAATTGAATTAAATTCTATCACTACTCACTTATCGCTCACAGGAGAATTATGATTAATCAAATGACGAAATCAATTACAGGAATATTGTTACTCAACTTATTATGTGCCCAATTCACCCTTCAGGACATTGAAACAGACAAGACAGTGCTTCAATTCACTCATGGAGATGTATCGTTTGAACCT
>CAZFKU010000015.1:0-28002 GCA_964518835.1 uncultured bacterium | reverse complement strand
TGGGGAGGTAGCGGTGCCCTGTAACCTGCAATCCGCTATAGCAGGATTAAAGACAAGGTGCGGCAATACCCTCGCTTTTAAGGTACAATAAGTGATGTTGAAGTTCCAATTCGTCGCGATGGTTTACCTGTGAACCCCGTCAGACCCGGAAGGGAGCAGCGGTATGCAGTCTGAATCAGGTGCTGGCGGACGCTGGAACGGAGTTAACTGTTTTATCAAAATTGCGTAAGGAATTGTCCAACCCTGGTGCACGACCATTTTTACTGATTCTATTATAAAATTCATTCTTTTTCATGTGTAACTTTATCTTTTGAATTCAGTGTAAAATTTATCGTTTAATCAATGGCTCATCAGATATTATCCCTAAAATGGCGTCCAAAAACTTTTTCAGAAGTTATTGGGCAGGACCCCATAATGCATACATTGACCAATGCATTTAAATCAAATCAGGTAGCTCAGGCATATATGTTTACTGGTCCACGGGGTGTGGGTAAAACGACAACTGCACGAATCGTTGCAAAAGCATTAAATTGCCAAAATAAACTTGGAACCGGTTGTACGGAATGCACAAATTGTCATGAAATATCGGAAGCACGGAATTTAGATGTATTGGAAATAGATGGTGCATCTAATCGTGGAATTGATGAGATAAGGAATATTAGAGAACTCATAAAATTTCCACCTATGAATTCACCGAATAAGGTTATCATTATTGATGAAGTACACATGCTGACCACTCCCGCATTTAATGCTCTTTTGCGCACTCTGGAAGAACCTCCTCCACATGGAAAATTCATTTTAGCCACAACCGATATTCAAAAAGTCCCTATGACAATTATTTCACGGTGTCAGCGATTTGATTTTTACCGCCTTTCTTCCAAGGTTATTTCAGACCAAATGAGTGAAATTTTAAAATCCGAATCTATCCCGGCGGATAAAGAATCATTACAAGCGATAGCCGTAAAGGCAACCGGAAGCATGAGGGATGCCTTGAGCACTTTAGAGCAGGTCATTGCTTATTCGGAAGATAAGATCACATACGAAGGTACAGTAAAGGTTTTAGGACTTATCCCTATTGAAATCTATTTTCGTGTTATGAGATATTTAAAAGAAAAAGACACCAATTCCATGGTTAATGAATTGAATGAAATTCAAGGGTCCGGTACTCCTCCATTAGAATTCATCAATGGATTAAATGAACATATCAGAAATTTATTGGTTGGATCGCAGAAAGGCGGAGCCGATTTGTTGGAAGTAAATGAAGAATTAAAAACTAGATATAAGTCAGAAGCAAAGGACTGGGATATACGTGATTTACTTCGAATTTCAGATATTTTAGACGACCTTTCTGTTCAATTAAAACGGGTTTCCCAACCGGACATATTAATAGAAATGACCTTTTTCAAATTATTGGAAATGGATTCTTCGCTTCATCTGGATGACCTTATTCACAGAATTAATTCGTCAAATTTATCTGGAAATCAAATGATGATAGGTCCGGAAAGAGAAGAAGAAAAATCAGAAAATGAAAGTCCAATCTATAAAACTACAGAGCGGGAAAAAACTGATACACATTCAAAGAAAGATGTGAAACTTGAAATCTCTGAAACTAAATTACCAGCGGTAAAAAATGATGTCAATACAGATTCTTCAAAAGGTAATGAGAATGGGAAACAAGAGAATATTTCTGATTCGGTCTCTGAGGAAAAACCGGAACAAAACGATCAAGGAGAGTTATCCCTGGAATTTATCCAATCAAAATGGACTGATTTTGTTCATTATGTCTCATCCCACAAACCATCAGTAGGAACCATTTTGGAAAGGTGTGCCGCTCAAAATATAGATCAAAAACACCTTCATGTTTCTCTGTTTGACCAGCCAAAATTTAATTTTTCTGTATTGGAGCGCAATAAACGCTGGATTTCCCACTCCCTGGAACGGGTAATCTCACATCCGGTTAGTATAAAATTTGTATTTGAAGAGAAACCAAAAGAATCGGGAACAATTAAGAAAAAAAAATCGAATAAAGATAACCTTCAAAGTAATGGAAAAGCCATCGTCTCGCAGATTATTGATGTATTTGACGGTGAAATAATTAATTAGGAGAACACATGTTTAATAAAGGTAATATGTCCACCATGTTAAAGCAGGCCAGAGAGATTCAAAAAAAGATTGAAGAGGTTCAATCTGATCTGGAAAAAATTACGATAAATGCTGAGTCCGGAGGTGGTTTGGTAACGGTAATGATGAATGGAAAACAGGAGATTTTAGAACTGAATATATCACCGGAAGCCTTGGTGGAAGATAAAGAACTTCTTGAGGATTTGATCATCTCAGCCGTAAATAAAGCGCTGGGTGATTCACAGGAAGAAATGCAGTCCCGGATGAATTCCGTTACGGGAGGTATGCTGGGAGGATTAAAAATTCCGGGTATGTAGTCATGAACGGATTTCCAAAAACAGTCGAAACCCTTATCTCAGAATTTACAAAATTCCCCGGAATTGGTAAAAAAACCGCACAACGGCTGGCATTTCATGTTTTATCTTCTTCCACGGAAAAAGCATCCCGTTTTGCGTCCTCCATTGTCGATGTGAAAACCTTAGTAAGATCCTGTACCATTTGCGGAGGAATCTCAGATGAGGATTTATGTGAAATATGTAAGAATAATAAAAGGGACCAAACCGTTATTTGTGTTGTGGAACGACAGGAAGATATTTTTGCCATTGAAAAAACAAACAGCTTTTTGGGTGTGTACCACGTTTTAGGGGGAATTCTTGCTCCGTTGGATGGAATTGGTCCGGAAAAATTAAATATTCAAGCTCTGGAAAATCGGTTGTCATCAGGGATGGAATTAATTTTAGCTACAAGTGCAACCATTGAAGGAGATGCAACAGCGCTTTATTTACAAAAAATATTCAATGATAAAAAAGTTAAAATCACCCGATTAGCTCGTGGTATTCCGGTAGGAGGAGAGTTGGAATATACGGATGAAGCCACATTGTTAAGAGCGTTGGAAGGGAGAACCTCATTTTAAATCTTCCAAACATCCTAACCATTACCCGTATTTTATTGACGCCGGTATTTATCCTATTGTTGTTTTTAGACGTTCCATATGCTAATCTATTTGCATTACTCATTTTTATCATTGCATCCATCACCGATGCTTATGACGGTTATTTTGCACGAAAACACAAAATGGTTACTCCCGAAGGAATGTTTCTTGATCCATTAGCAGATAAAATTCTGGTTTCATCTGCATTCATTTCTTTTGCAATTTTAGGACTCGTTGAATACTGGATGGTATTTTTAATCATTTTCAGGGATTTATTTGTAACCGGGTTAAGAATGGCAATGGTGAGAAAAGGTTTAAATATGGTAACCAGCAATATTGCTAAAGCAAAAACAGCCATTCAAATTGGAATAATCATTTTTATCCTTTTGTTTTTGGGATTAAAAGGACTTCCTTTGGCAGGAATAAAATGGTTAATGCAATCGGTTTCATGGAATGAAGTTATCTATTATCTGATGTTAGGTGTGACTTTATTCACAACTGTAACGGGCATCAGTTATCTCTATGAAAATCGTTTGACCATAAAACGATTTTTAAATTGAGGCATTTTTGACGGGTATTTCCTTCGCCCGGCTAATCAGTTCCGTTGGATATATCGGAAAAATACCCCTTGCTCCCGGTACAGCCGGAAGTTTTGCAGCATTTTGTGCATGGTATTTTATTTTTCCTGAAATAAAAACTCCTTATTTTATTCTTATCACGTGTATCATTTTTTTCATAGGTGCTTATACATCGAGGTTGACTGAGTATCAACTCGCCTCTCATGACCCGGGAGAAATTGTCATTGATGAATGGGTAGGTCAATGGATATCACTCTGGTGGCTTGAACGATCAATATTCTGGGGATTTATTGCTTTTTGTCTTTTCAGAATTTTTGATATCTGGAAACCCTGGCCTGTGAATAAACTGGATATGATTCCCAAGGGATGGGGTGTTATGTTGGACGATGTGGCAGCAGGGATTTACACAATCATTGTACTTCAGACAATTCTATTTATTTTAATATGAAGGTTGCCATTATTTCCATTGGCGATGAGCTATTATCCGGATTCACTCTCAATACAAATTCGGTGTGGATGGGTCAGGAACTTTTAAAATCAGGGTTCACCGTTTCAAATCAAATAACGGTTGGGGATAATTATAAAGAAATTCGTTCAGTTTTGGATCAATTTATAACTTCTGTTGATGTAATTTTGATAACAGGCGGATTAGGTCCCACCCATGACGATATCACCCCATCAGTCCTATTTGACTACTTTGATGACGAACCTGAATTTGATGAAAATTATTGGAAAAAAATTGAATCCTATTTCAAAAAGCGTAAATTGTCCGTACCTGTTATAAATAAAACTCAGGTATTAAAATCAAAAAAAGGAAAAATGATTCCCAATCCATTAGGGTCTGCCAGGGGAATTCATTACAATCTGCAACATACATCAGTTTATGCAATGCCGGGAGTTCCCGCTGAAATGAAATCAATGATGACACACTATGTAATTCCGGATTTATCAAAACAGAGTGACAAAAAAATTTATGTCAAAACAATGAAAACAACTGGAAGAGGAGAGTCTTCCATTGCAGAGAAATTCCAACCTATTATTGATTCCTATTCCCAACTGTGTTCAGTTGCTTATTTACCACAAATTGCCGGTGTGGATATTCGAATATCAAGTACTGTCAAAAATCCACTTGTGGAGTTGGAGAAAGCTTTAAAAAAGGAATTGGGAAATTGTCTTTATGGAGAGAATAACGATACATTGGAAAGCATTACGGGAATGTTGTTAACCGAAAATAAAGTAACCATCGCTGTCGCTGAATCCTGCACGGGAGGGTTGCTTAGTCATCATTTTACTTTGGTGCCCGGGAGTTCTAATTATATGCGTGGAGCTGTTATTGCATACAGTAATGAGATCAAGAGAGATATCCTTGGGGTTCAGGAAAAAACTTTAGCTAAATTCGGTGCAGTGAGTGAAGAAACAGCATTAGAAATGGCACAGGGAATCAGACAGAAATTTTCTTCCACGCTGGGAATTAGTGTGACAGGAATCGCAGGACCCACCGGCGGATCACCTGAAAAACCTGTGGGACTGGTCTTTATTGGATACTCACGAAAGAATCTCAATTTTGTAAAGAAGTATTTATTCCATGGTGATAGAAATGCAATTAATCACAGAACAACACAAACTGCTATTGATATCATTCGGAGAGAGTTGATCCATGAGTGAACATTTACTGCGGACCTTTGTTTCAGTAACTGTCCCAAAGGAAATTTTATCTCTTCAGGATATGCTGAAAACTACGGTAGATTTTAAGGGTAATAACCTGAAATGGGTAAAACCGGGGCAGATTCACCTTACCTTGAAATTTATAGGATATGCTCCTCCTGATGCAATTGATGAAATGAACATAGTTTTAAATGAAGTGGTTAGCAGGCATGTATGGATGAATTTGACCATCATTGGTACCGGTTGTTTTCCTGTTCCCACACGACCAAGAATTTTGTGGCTGGGATTGGGGGGAGAAATCGATAGTATGAAGAATTTTGTATCAGATATTAATAAATCGCTGGAAAAACTAGGGTTTCCAGTTGAAGAAAAAGAGTTCATTCCCCATATCACTATCGGCCGGATTTCCTATCCACCAAAATCCACACCGGACGTTTCCACTTTTTTACAGACAAAATTTGAACCGGTTTCTATGTCATTGACAAGAATTCGATTTATGAGTAGTGAATTATTTCCGAATGGTCCCATTTATAGTATTTTGGGAACACATTTTTTAAAATCAAAAGGAGAAAAGGAGTAACCTATGAAAAATGGCAATCAAAAAGGTAAAGCATTAAATATGGCGATTACCCAGATCGACAAGCAATTTGGAAAAGGGTCTATAATGAGGTTAGGTGAACAAAAACCTTTGGAGGATGGAAACACAATATCCACAGGCGCACTTTCCCTGGACATAGCACTAGGTGTGGGTGGTATCCCCAAAGGGAGAATTATTGAAATATACGGTCCCGAGAGTTCTGGTAAAACAACATTGGCTCTCCATATTGTTGCCGAAGCTCAGAAAAAAGGAGGAAATGCAGCCTACATTGATGCGGAACATGCCCTTGATCCTGAATATTCCAAACGGATCGGTGTGAACATCGAAGATTTACTCATATCTCAACCGGACACAGGTGAACAATCTTTGGAAATAACAGAGACTCTCGTGAGAAGCGGTGCCATAGATGTGATTGTGATTGACTCCGTGGCAGCATTGGTTCCAAAAGCTGAATTGGACGGTGAAATGGGAGATACACATATAGGTCTTCAAGCAAGGCTTATGTCCCAGGCACTAAGAAAATTGACGGGAACCGTGAGCCGGTCAAACACCTGCGTCATATTTATTAATCAAATCCGAATGAAAATTGGAGTTATGTTCGGCAATCCTGAAACTACCCCCGGTGGAAGGGCATTAAAATTCTATACCTCCGTTCGAATGGAAATTCGAAGGATCACATCCATAAAAGAAGGTACGGACGTTGTCGGCAACCGTACACGGGTTAAGGTCGTGAAAAATAAAGTTGCTCCTCCATTTAAGATGACTGAATTTGATATCATGTATGGTGAAGGTATCTCCTATGAGGGTGACATCCTTGACCTTGCCCTGAAGGGGGACATCATTGAAAAAACGGGTGCCTGGTATTCGTATGGAGATACACGGATCGGACAGGGAAGGGAAAATGCCAAAACCTACCTAAAGGAAAACCCCGTTGAAAGAGACAGGATGGTTCAGGAAGTAAAAGCATTTTTAGGTGTGGAAGAAGGAAATAAAGATTAAAGAAAGGGATTTATTCTTTTAACCGATTTTAAAGAATTATTCACTAAAAAACGGATGGATAGTCCAGCTCTGAATGCAGCACTGCACTTATTAAAATTCCGTGTAAGAAGTTGCAAAGAACTGAAGAATAGGTTAAACCAAAAAGGATTTACACACTCAGAAATTAAAGAAACTTTGGAATATCTCAAGGATTTGGGATATGTGAATGATAAGGAATTCGCTTTTTTATTTGTAAAGGATAAAATCAAACAAAAAGGTGCGGGACCAATCTATTTGAAGACTGAGTTGTTAAAACATAATATCCCTGATGAATTAATTAGGGAAGCTATGAGTTTAGGATATAGTAAATACTCTCAAGATGAATTAATAACAAACCATATAGTAAAACGAAAAAACATTCTGACCGATGAAAATATTTTAACCCAGAAAAGAAAAATTATTCAATTTTTACAGAGAAAAGGATTTACATGGGAACAAATTTCTCCGCAATTGAATAAAACCTTTCCTGATTAATCCTCAATATTCAAACCAACATGTCTGTTAAATATCCGCCATTTTCTTCATTTGATTTATCTGTTTTAAAGTCCATTTTTGACCGATTACCAACCGAAAAGGAATTGAATTTCATTGGTTCAGCAATCGAACCTTTAATATCAAGAAGACATTTCATTGATTTTACTCCGAAAGTTTCGTTTACCAGTGCTTTGCATGGAAGTACTATTAATAATGTACATGGATTAAAATGTTCATATTCTGACATGAGTGAAGATTCAATTTTTAACATACTGCTTGCACAAAAAGCAGCTCAGAAAAAAATTTCCTGCATAACAGTAAATCATCAGGATAAAGCAATATTTTCAACCGTTCATGAGCAATTGAAGAAATGTAAAGTCATAGACTTTTCCTCAGAAAGTGTATTGATAAATAACCATCAAATTTCTGATGATTTTAAAAACACGGATTTCATTTTTTCAATTGGAACGGGAGGGAAGAATGATTCTACATCTAAAACCATTCCGGTTGACAGTTCTGTATACTTAATTAGACAAAAAGCAAAATCCACCTTGAAACAATTCAATTATTTGAATAATCTTATTCATGAGATAAATTTAAAACCGAAACGATTTTTACTATTTTTGCTCAATGGTTATTCTCCCATTTTTATACTTTTGTCTGCAATTATGGACCGGGATGGAGGAGTAAATTTGCAGTTCAACCGTAATTCTGATATTGATGATTTATTATTTCAACCTGCAGATCATGGGATAATGATTTTTGGAAATAAAGGGATATACCAAAAATTAAAGTCGTTTGATCAAAACAGTTTTCAGGTAATGAAATTGGGAAGAATAAATGATCAGAATTCATTTGAAGTTTTTGTGAGAAATACTCAAAAATTACATATTCCTAAAGAATCGTTTTCTTTCCTCTGGAGATCGGATAATACAGTCATTTCATCGAAGGAGAAAAAAGTTCACAATATCATCGAATCAAAACCGTCAAAACAATCAGCCTGGAATAAGTCATTAATTAAAATATTAAAGCAAATTTATCAGGATAAAATATTGACAAAAGGAAGTCTGGTTGGAAAAGATGAGGAAAAAATTGGCGAAAAATTTATAAAGTGGAAGGATGAGCATTTAAATGGATTATTAGTCATGTCATTTTCTGAATACAATTACCTTTCAAAAATTGATCCTGAATCAGCTGGAAAAATTGCTATATCAAATGCAGTCAGGTCCATTTGGTGTTCAGGAGGTATTCCCATTGGAATCATGATTCAAAATACTTTTTCCACCGATTCTGAGTCTCTTGAAGAGTCTGTTTCCCTTAACCAAAGTCAGGAAACAGCTGTAAAACATTTTAAGTTGGATGTTCTTCACAAAAACATTTCCCTTGATTCAAAAACAATTGCACAGGATATTTCTATAATTGGTAAAATTCCCGATAAAGGTGCAGTGCTATCTTCAGGTTTTCAAATGCCAGACCATTTCATTTCAATTTTAGGCAGTCACAGGGGAGAACTTACCGGATCCGTTTTCCAGAAATGTTTCCCAAAAGGTGTGGAAGATCAACCGGTTACGATAGACCTGTACATGGAAAGCAAATTAGGAGAAGTCATTCAACTTGGATTTGAAAGCAATTTAATTCAAACCGCTACAAATGTAGGCAGAGGTGGTTTATCTGCAGCAATAGTTACAAATTTAATTGATGTTCCTGATGACATTGGAGCTCGAATACATTTATCGAGGAAATTATTACCAGAAGAATTATTATTCGGAGAAACTCAGGGATTAGTTTTGATATCACTCAAAGAAGAAGATATTATGGAATTTGAACGGATTTGTATGAATATTGGTGTCCCCTGCACTACTGTTGGGAGAGTGACGAACACCGGTAGGTTTAGTTTCAATGACATGATAGATATTTCGACCAAAAAGTTGAAGACTATTTATGAATAACGATCCTCCAAAAATTAAACGTCCTGATGGTGAGGAAATGGAAGTCCGTAATATCTATTGTGTGGGTAGAAATTATGTTTCCCATGTGAAAGAATTGAATAGTACTATTCCGAAAAAACCGGTGATGTTTCAAAAATCTGTATCTTCTTTATCTACTTCCGATAAAATTACAATTCCCACACAGAACGAAATTCAACATGAATTGGAGGTAGTTGTGTTAATAGGCTCTTCCGGGTTTGAAATAAAAAAAGAAAATGCAAAGAACCATATTGGCGGATTTGGGTTAGGACTGGACCTTACCGATAGAAAAATGCAAAAGGATTTGAAATCGAAAGGGCTCCCCTGGTTTATGTCAAAAAATTTCAGAAATTCTACAGTTGTAAGTAATTTTATTATGTGGGATGATACAAGTTGGAATAATATTTTTTGGCTGGAAAAAAACCAAAATAGAATTCAAGAGGGGTTAATGGCTGATATGATTTTTTCTGTTGATATTCTTATCGAATTTTTATCGTTTAGAATTCCATTAAGGGAAGGCGATCTATTTTTCACAGGAACTCCGGAAGGAGTAGGACCGGTTGAAAAAGAGGATGAGTTAAAATTGGGATTAGGAAAAGAAATTCTGAAAACTATTTTGATACAATAATATCCGGTAATTCTTTATCAACTTCATCCAACATTTTCGCATGGATATTACCATTTGAAGCAAGTATTTGTTTGTCATAGATAGAAAATGGATTTCTATCCATTTTTGAAACCATACCACCTGCTTCCTTCACAATGAGAATTCCCGCAGCAGTATCCCATGGATGAAGATCAAATTCCCAAAATCCATCCACTTTTCCAGATGCTACATGGCAAAGATCCACAGATGCCGCTCCCAATCGCCTAACACCTTGGGTTATATGTGTAAAATGCCTGAAAAGTCTCATATTATTTTTCCACAGATCCCCATGCTCATATCCAAACCCTGTTACTAAAAGGGATTGGGAAAGATTCGAATTAGTCGAAACAGAAATGGAATTATCATCACAAAAAGATCCTTCATTTTGGACAGCATAATAAATTCTATTCAGCGGTAATTCTACAACAACACCCACAACCGGTTTATTTTGATGTAACACTCCAATTGAAACGGAAAATGATGGATAGCCATGAACAAAATTTGTGGTACCATCCAGGGGATCAATCACCCACAGCCAGGGTGAATCAGATTTATTTTTTCCGGTTTCTTCCCCCAGAATTCCATGTTCAGGGAAGGCCTCGGAAATTATGGATTTTATGTTCTGTTCTGATTTCCTGTCTGTCTGTGTAACCAGATTTGATTTCCCTTTATAATCAACATTTCTCGGTTTATCTAAAGCATTTAAGATAATTTTTGCTGAGGAATGAGAAGCCTTTTTTGCTACTTCTAAAATTTGGTTATATTGAGACAAAGAACCCTATAATTATTTATACGGTTTATGCTCCATGGCAAAATACTCTTTCGTCATTTTTTTCAGGGATACTGATAATAGAATAATAGAGATCAAATTGGGAAATGTCATGAATCCCAATGCCGCATCTCCGAATGCCCACACTGCTTCCAGACTGGCGATTCCCCCCAGGAAAACAAACAATACATAAATCCATCGATAAGGAATTACAGCCTTATTCCCAAAAAGGTACTCCGCAGACCTGTCTCCATAAAAGGACCAACTTATGGCAGTAGATAAAGCAAACAGCAATACGGATAGTGTGACAATTTTGTCACCGTATTCAAACAGCCAGCTTAATCCTTCTTTAAAGGCAAATGAAGTCAACCTGCTGCTGTTCAGTAATTCTTTACCATTATAAATTCCTAAATCAATTGCCTGTTTCAATTCATCAGTGGATTGAGCAGTCATTTTTACGAAAAATTCTGTGTGTTTCCAGGCTCCTGTGGAAATAATCACCAGCCCTGTGAGTGAGCAAATCAAGATTGTATCTATGAACGGACCCAGCATGGCAACTGCTCCTTCCCGAATCGGATAATTGGTTTTTGCTGTTGAATGGGCAATTGCTGCACTTCCCTGTCCAGCTTCATTGGAATAAAGTCCACGTTTAATACCCCAAAGCATTGTCATTAGGATACCACCGCCTGTTCCAGCAATGGTTGCGGGAGGATTAAATGCCATGGTAAAAATGAGACCGATACTGGATGCAATTTTATCAAAATTGTAAACCAAAACCAGAACTGCTCCCGTAACATAAATTATTGCCATTATGGGAGCAAGATAGCCTGTTACGTACCCAATTCTTCGTATTCCTCCGATGATCACCATTGAGACCAGACCAGCCATGACCAATCCTGAGATAAACTGGTTTATGGATACGGAAAAATCAGACCACAATTCATGTCTGATCGTGAGAAAATGTTCCGACCCTACTATTTGACTTATTTCAGAATACAATTGATCAGAAACAGTAAATGACTGAATTGCATTCCCTGTAGCGAAGGAACAAATTATGGCAAATGCAGCAAATGCGCCGGCGAGCCATCTCCAATTAACTCCAAGACCATTTTCGATTGTGTACATGGGTCCACCGGCAGTGAATCCATCCTTATCAATTTCCCTATATTTAAGTGACAGGGAACATTCAGCAAATTTCAGGGTTGTTCCGAAAAAAGCCGTTACCCACATCCAGAACAGTGCACCGGGACCTCCATAATATAATGCTGTTGCGACTCCGGCGATATTTCCGATTCCTACCGTAGCTGACAGGGCAGTCGTCAGAGCCCTGAAATGATTTAAATCTCCTTCATCATCAGGATTATCAAATTTTCCTCCAGTAACTTCAATCCCGTGTTTTAGGTGTCTGATTTGAGGAAATCCAAGCCAAAAGGAAACAAATATTCCTGTTCCCACAAGAGCGATGACCATTAAGGGAACCGGACTGAATGAGGGAAAACTCCATATTCCTTCAAAAAAGGACATTCCAAATACGATTAAAAATAAAATAATTATTCCGAAAACAATAAAACCCGTGGTTGATCTTTGCATATGAATATCCTTTTTTAACTGAAATGAGGGATAAAGTTTATTATTTTTTAAGATTCAAATCAGAATATTTCTGATTGATGGAAAGAAATTAATATATTGAGACCCTCAAGGGATTCATAAACAATGCAATGATTTTTATTTCTAAATTTAAATCCTACCCCATGGTGTACGCAGTTATTCCATTCATTTTGGGGATTGTCACAGGGAATGTGATCCCAATTTGGGTCATTCCATTGGTTTTATTTATCAGTACATCCATTTTTTTTGGATTATCGAAAAAGCCGATTCATCAGGTTGCATTATTCTTATTATTACTTTTTTTCGCAGGATGGAGTCGCTCAACATATAAATTCGATCAAATGAATCATGAATTAAAAATGATTGAAAAATATCACAATCAGAATGTGTCATTTTCCGGTATAATCCTTACAAAAAAAGAAACGGAATACGGTATAAAATTTCTGATTGAAATATTAAATATTAAATCTGGCGATAATCCAATAAATATGCCGTTTGAATGTTATGTTTTTTATAACCGATTAATAGAAGGGGAGACGGGCGATACTCTTTCTGGTTCCGGTCAATTTCGGTTATTTGACGGTCCTCGAAATCCCGGTGAATTTGATTTTAAATCATTTTATAACTACAAATCCATATATGGAAAAATTAACTTAAATCGATATTCAAATATAAAGATTGAGAAAAGTACAGATATTTCTGCTTTAAGAATAGTTTCTTCTATTCAGATAAAAATCAAAACTATTTTTAATCAATACCTTGATAAATCAACGGCAGCACTGATGGTTGGATTAATTTTGGGTGATAAATCAGAAATAGACCCTGACGTTAAATTTTCATTCTCAGATGCAGGGGTAATTCATATTTTAGCTGTTTCCGGACTTCACGTTGGTTATGTGTTATTGATCCTGATGATATGTTCATCTATTTTCCCAATTCCCTGGGGTTGGAATAGAATCCCAATTATTCTGGGTCTTTTCCTTTACCTTGTTATTACCGGATTTCGTCCAAGTGTAATTCGAGCTTCCCTGATGGCAATTTTCTATGTTATTTCAGTTGTAATCAATCGAAAAGCAAATTTATGGAATATAATTGCAGCAGTAGGGTTTATTATATTAAGTATTCAACCATTTTATTTACAGGATTTAGGGTTTCAGTTGAGTTTCGTTGCTGTTATTTCAATAGTTGTTTTTCTTAATGCATCGAAAAAGTTACTTCCGGAGAAAATGCAGTTGGCTCAGATGAAAGGATCCGGTATTAAATTTGTATGGGGTTTGTTTTTAGTGTCATTTGGGGCACAGATTGGTACTTTACCGCTCACTGCTATTTATTTCGGGAAGATTCCTATTCTCTCGGTTTTCACAAATATACTTATCGTACCCCTTGTAGGAATTTTGGTTGCATTGGGATTTTTACTTCTACTGATTTCAGGCATTTCGCCCGTAGCAGCTCAATTTTCACACTCAATATGGTTCATATCTGAAGTTATAAAAACTATTACTGAATTCGTTTCTTCCCTTCATTTTTCTACAATTTCTGTACCCCAATTAAATTGGATAGATATCACCCTTTATTTATTCATACTCTGGATTTTATATGCGTTTATTAATACAAAAAGGGTTGGAATATTAATCAGCGGACTGCTTACTGTTCTGACAGTTTATACATGGCAATGGTCTTTACATCCTCATAAAATGGATATAATTTTTCTTGATGTGGGACAAGGAGATGCAGCAATTATTCGATTTCCAAACCAAAAAACGATGCTGGTTGATGCGGGACAGAGATTCCAAACGCAAGATTATGGAAAAAAAGTCATTCTTCCAGTATCACGTTATTTAGGCATTCAAAGATTCAACTGGATTGTTATGTCTCATCCGCATAATGATCATATTGGCGGTATTATTTCCATCATGAATGAAATGGAGGTGGACACACTATATGACACCTTCGGTGATTATGATTCATGGACTTATAAAACAATTTTAGGAATTACAGAAGAAATGGAAATATGTTATAAACGGTTGAATCGCGGTGATATTTTGCATCCCGATAATGGATTATCAATGTTTATTTTTTCTCCTGATTCTTCAACGGCATATATGGAGTCCAATGTGAACAATCGCAGTATAGTATTTAAATTACAATACGATTCAACATCGGTTTTATTTACAGGTGATATGGAAATGGAAGGAGAGCATAATTTAATAAAATTTGGAGATGAGTTGTCCTCAGATATTTTAAAAGTCGGACACCACGGGTCTGTCACCAGTTCAACCCTCCCATTTCTACAAACCGTACATCCGAATTTTGCGGTGATTTCTGTTGGACAGAAAAATAAATTCAAGCATCCTTCTCCCATAGTTATTAAGCGTTTAGAGGATTTAAATATTCCTTATCACAGAACGGACATTAATAGAGCATTATGGCTTGAAACTAATGGTAAGATTTACACAATAAAAAAATGGAACTGATTGCAGGAGTTGATGAAGCCGGTAGGGGAGCATTAGCAGGACCTGTTGTCTCTTCCGCTGTCATTCTACCGGAAAAATATAATCTGGTTGGATTGAATGATTCAAAATTACTCTCTCCAAAAAAACGGGAAAAATTATTTGATGAAATTCAGAATCAGGCAACAACTATAGGTATTGGAATTGCCAGTGAAAAGGAAATAGATAATACAAATATTTTACGAGCTACATTTACATCCATGCAGAGAGCATTGGGAACTTGCAGTTCAAAACCGGATAAAGCACTGATAGACGGAAAACCTTTACCAAACCAGATTATTCCCAATGATGGAATTATAAACGGTGATGCTTTTGTTCCATCGATTCAGGCAGCTTCAATTATAGCAAAAGTTACCCGTGATAGACAAATGGTTGAATTAGATAAAATATTCCCCGAATACGGATTTATTAACCATAAGGGATATGGTACAGTAAAACATTTAATTTCACTGGAAGAATGGAAAGCCTGTCCAGTTCATAGAAAAACATTTGCGCCGGTTCAAAGGAACTTACCATCAATAAATTGGTACATAAAAAAACGGAAGGTTGGATGGATCGGAGAAAAATTAGCTGCATTATTTTTATTGAAAAGAAATCATGAGATTATTACACTGAATGAAAATTGTCCCCCGTATGGAGAACTGGATATTATTTCAGAAACAAAGAACACATTGATTTTTTCCGAAGTCAAAACCGCTGCAGGCACATCTTTAACCATTCCGGAAAATCAAATTGGACGTGAAAAATTATCCCGATTGATTAAAGCTGTACATTTCTATTTACAAAAAAACCCATCTGAAAAAGATATCAGGCTGGATGCAGTTTTAGTGAAGTTAGAAAAGGGAAGTCATGAAATCAAACGTATTAAAGGACTCACACTTGATTAATATATTTAGTAATTTTTAGGAATCTTTTAACTTATGAACTCTAGACTTTCAAAAACTTTCATAGAAATAAGATCTTTGGCGATACTGATCATTATTATATTTCTCTTAAAAGTAACCATAGTTGAAGCATACATCGTTCCAACGGGAAGTATGGAAAATACTATTATGACGGGAGATTTCCTTATAGGAAGTCGCTTTAATTACGGGATGAGAACCCCGGATTGGATTGGAATTCCTTATACGGATAAAGGATTTGATATCCCTCATATTCGTTTTCCCGGATTTAAAAAACCTGAGCAGGGCGATATCATAATTTTTAAATACCCAAGGGACCCGATTTATAAATATGTGAAACGGTGCATCGCTGTTCCCGGTGATAATATTAGAATTGAGGACAGAAAAGTTTTTGTGAATAACATGGAATATCCTTTACCGGGAAATGGAAAATTTATATCACAAAAATTACCTCCTGAATATAATCAACGTGAATTATTTCTACCTGATCGGGGAAACAAGGATTTTTTCAAATCAGTTACAATACCGCAAAAAGGCGATATTTTTCAAATCAATGATTCCACCGATTGGCGTTATCTTTTACCTGTTATTCTTGCTGACGGACATCGTGCATCTCTGAAAGCAGGTGACAAGAGTTTTATATTCACCTTAATTGATCCAAATGATGTTTTTCGAAGAAAAGGAACTCGATCCGTTTTTTCTGAATATTTTCCCCAGGGGAACTACATAAATCCATGGTCATGGTCAATTAATGAATCAGATTTCCAGTATTTGCATATTGACGGAATCCCTGTAAAGGATTGGAAAGAGTATATTGTTGAACAGGATTATTACTGGGCTATGGGAGATAACCGGGATGACAGTCTGGATTCACGGTTTTGGGGTTTTATTCCTTTTGACTATATTTTAGGTGAAGCTTTGTTCACCTATTTCAGTATAGATTTATCTAACTGGAAAGGAGTGAAAGGATCACTACTGAATCCATTGGCTTGGGGAGATTTATTTACTCGGGACAGGTTGAGCCGTGCAGGTACTGTATTAAGATAAAAATTTTGTAAAAAACCGATTAATTAATTGTCAAGCTATGTAATTTCAGGTTCGTTTTTCGATAACATCTTACTTATTCAGTATTTTAAAATGGAAGAGTTATTAAAGATTTACAATAATTAAATAACAAGAGGAATAAATGAACTTAAAGGATAAAATTTTTATATTGATCATGGCTGGTTTAATCGTTGGAGGCTGTTATATCTGGTTTACATATACTGAAATCACTGAACGAATGAATCAAATGGAAACGGAACAATTGACACATATTGACGAGGTAAATAAAGAATTCAGAAAGGATTTAAAGACTCTTGATCTTCAATTTATCGGAAGAGGAAAGCATGTTAGAAAAGCTCAGAAGGATATAATCTCGAACAGGGAATTAACCATAGCTAAATCAGATTCATTAGGAAGCCTGATCGATGATGTGGTTTATAATTTAAATGAATTATCCAGAGACGTAGATAAACATTTTGTTTCTGTGGAACAAAATATAAGAGATATTGAAGAAGGATTTGACAGTCAGAGAAGAAGAATAAACCGAAGGTTCTCAGATATTGAACAAACACTTTCAACACTCCAGACTGGATTGAAAGAAATTGAGGGATTGAGTATCATTCAAACTGAGAAAGCAAAAGCGAAAGAAAAAGAGCAAGAAAAAGAATAGTCGGTCAAAAAAATATACTCCAATTTATTCATTTAATTTACACAATATAAAAAAATAGGGGTAGACTTCACAATGACCTCAGCCCAAAGTGAAGAGCTACCCCTTCCACATACCAATGATACTTAGGAGGTACCATTGGTAGGTAAAGTAACAGTTTATATAACACAAAACAAGTGTTTATTTAAAAATATATTCGGTTATTCAAACTAGTTCATTTAATACTTTAGAGAGAAAATATTTTGAATAATTATACGGAATGTTTATGAGATTTGTTTACATGATAAAAGTGCCGAGGGTCGGAGTCGAACCGACACGGGATTGCTCCCACCGGTTTTTGAGACCGGCGTGTCTACCAATTCCACCACCCCGGCATCTTATCAAGAATTGAAGGTGTAAAAATTACCAGAACAGAGATATGAAATCAACAGCTTTGAGCATTAATTTTATTCTAGATAGGAATGCCACTTACCATAATAGCTAAAATGTTAATGTGTGCTAAAGGAATCAATTTGACCATCCAGTTAATTACTAAAAATTGGTAATGTATAACATGATAAATGAATTTTAAGAAAGATTCAATACTTTAAGTATCAAAAGGAATAACAGATGAACACACCAAAATATTTAATTCAAAATGTAGAAAAATATGGAAATGAGCCGGCGTTATCCATCAAGGATAGATCTGGAAAATGGCAAACAGATACATGGACTGAATTCCACAGCTTTGTCATGGAAATTTCAAAATCACTTTTTGCCTGTGGATTGAATAAAAATGAAAAAATAAGTATTTACAGTTATAATCGGAGAGAATGGTATGGATGTTATTTGGCCGCCCAATGTATAAAAAGCGTTGCTGTAGGTGTTTATCATACCTGTTCTTCAAAAGAAGTGGAATGGGTCGTTGGTAATTCTGATTCTAAAATCGTTTTTGTGGGAAATAATCCAAATGATAATGGTGAATCCGATAAAATGCCAAATTATCGATTATTGAATGTTATAGATAAACTACACAACATTGAAATTGTTGTTCTGATGGAGGGTGTGGAAAAATTAGACCATGAAAAAATAATTACCTGGGATGAATTTATCGAAAAAGGAAAGGACATAGAGGATTCTCAGATTAATGAGCTAACTGACTCTATACAACCGGATGATTCTTCTTCCTTGATTTATACTTCCGGGACTACCGGTAATCCAAAGGGTGTTGAACTTACCTATTTTAATTGGGAATTTGAGGTTTCTCACACCGATCATTTTTTACAATTAAATCAGGGTGATCGTTATGTTTCATGGTTACCGCTTGCTCATGTGTTTGGTCAACTTGTTGATAACCATGTTTGGATTAAAGATGCACTTCACATGTATATTGTTGATAGTCCATTGGCAGTTGTTGATATTGCCAAAGAAGTAAAGCCACATCTATTTATTGGTGTACCAAGGATTTATGAGAAAATATATTCTAATTTAAAATCAGCGATTGAAAGCAAGGCAATATTGAAAATTGGATTAAATCTTCCAATTTTATCCGGTCTGTTAAAGAAAAAGATGAAAGATGCTGTTGGATTTACAAATCTCCGCTATGCAGCAACAGGTGCGGCTCCCATAAATCCTGATATTCTCACATTGTTTCATTCTCTTGACATACCACTTTTTGAAGGATATGGTATGACTGAAAATACTGCAGTTGCGACAGTGAATTACCATGGACAAAATAAAATTGGAACTGTGGGAAAATCACTGCCGGATTCAAAATTAAAACTTTCCAACGATGGTGAAATTCTTTTAAAAGGTCCGTTTGTAATGAAAGGATACTATAAGAACGATAAGGCAACCAATGAAAGTATAAAAGATGGTTGGCTGCATACCGGTGATGTCGGGAAAATAGATTCTGACGGATATCTGTCTGTAATTGGAAGAAAGAAAGAAATTTACGTTTCCTCTGGAGGGAAAAATATTGCTCCCCTTGTTATCGAAGAAACCATGAAATCCATTCCTTTATTATCCCAGTGTTTTCTTGTAGGTGATGCACGAAATTATTGTTCAGCACTATTTACACTGGATGTTGGAGCAATATTGAGAGACAAGATTGGTATGGAAACCCATGAGATTCCAAAAGATCCAGTTGAACAATTGAATCAATTAAAAGAAAATGGACACTCTTTGTCTGATTACACTGAGAATGATGAAATAAAATCCGAAATTCAAACTTTAGTGGATGAGTTAAACAAACAATTCTCAAATCCGGAACAAATTAAAAAGTTTTCCATACTGCCTCGAGACTTTACAATTGATGATGGAGAATTGACGCCCACACTAAAAATCAGACGAAAGCAGATTAATGAAAATTGGTCTGATGTGATTGAATCAATGTATACTGATTGATTGTGGATAACATATCAATTTTAGGGTGTGGTTCCTGGGGAGGAGCCCTTGGGGTCCTATTAGCGAAAAAGGGTATTTCAGTTACCCTGTGGCATCGAAACCAAAGAATAGTTGAATCTCTTACAAAATCCCGATCCCATTATATAGTTTCATCCTTGACTTTTCCTGAAAATGCAATGTTCACATCTGATTTGCATAAAGCAGTCCAGGGAGCAGAAACTATAATTTTAGCGATTCCGTCACAATCCATTCGAGGATTGATTAAATCGTGCAGGGAATTTTGCAGGGAAGATCAAACGATTGTGAATGTCTCAAAAGGAATTGAAATTGATACTTTAATGACAGTAAGTGAAATAATATATGATGTTCTGGGAAATACTTATACCAATATTGTAACATTGTCCGGTCCAAGTCATGCTGAGGAAGTGATTGAAGGGTATCCCACGACATTGGTATCAGCTTCGCCAAATGCAACAGCAGCTGAAGCGGTACAGACATTGTTTTCCAATGAGACACTTCGGACATATGTCAATGGAGATATTAAAGGTGTTGAGTTGGGTGGTTCTATAAAAAACGTCATTGCCATTGCTTCCGGTATCGTTGATGGGATTGGATATGGGGATAATACTAAAGCGGCTCTATTGACTCGAGGATTATCCGAAATTTCCAGATTAGGAGTTGTCATGGGTGGCAAGGAAAAAACATTTTCAGGATTAAGCGGGATAGGTGATCTAATGGTTACCTGTTTTAGTAAACACAGCCGTAATCGTTTTGTTGGAGAAGAAATTGGGAAGGGAAAATCATTAAAGGAAATAATCGAGGGAATGTCCATGGTTGCCGAAGGAGTGCATACGGCAGAATCTGTGTATCAATTAAGAGCAAAACATAAAGTTTCAATGCCCATATCCCATGCGGTGTATAACATCCTATTCAAGGGGAAGGATCCGAAAACTGCCATCAAGGAATTGATGTCCCGGAAATTAATTGAAGAATGACACACTTTCCTGATTTGATAGGGTTATAAAATTTGCATAATTTTACGGATTGCCCTTGTAGTTCAACGGATAGAACAAGTCCCTCCTAAGGATTAGATACAGGTTCGATTCCTGTCAAGGGTACAGGTTATAGAAAAGGAATAAAATGTTAAAACCAAGAAAAAAAACAACACGAAAAGAAATTAAAAAAGATCCGGTGTTGGAAAAAGTAGCTAATACCTACGGTTTCGTCCAGGATAAACAGAAAATCTTGATCCGGATTGGAATTGGAATAGCCATTGGATTCATTCTGATAAATATTTGGAAAAATCATGTGAGAAAAAATACAGAGGAATCCAGCACAATACTGACCAAAGCATTGGTTTCCTGGCAATCCGGCGATGTGGATAATGCACAATTGCATTTTGAAACCTTGGCTGATGAGTTTAAAAGTACAACTAACGGAAAAATTGCTAATTACTGGCTGGGAATGATCGCATACAATAACGGGAATTCTGAATCTGCAACAGATTATCTTAAACAATTTATTAAATTTGGTAAGGCAGATATTCTGCTTCCAAACGCTTATCGATTATTGGCAAATTTATCTGTTGATGGGGGAAACGTAGAAAAAGCACATTCCTATTTTAAAAAAGCGGTTAAATACAGTTCTGGAGAAAATGATAGAATGGTCAATGAATTAAATCTGGTAGAGTTTTATTTATCCCAGGACAGATTGGTTGAAGCAAAAGCAATCCTGTTACCAATTATGGATACGAAAGATCTGTCTTCATCGTTGAAAACCAGAGCGGAAGAGTTAACCGGTAAATTGTAATCCTGATTTATTTTTAGTTATTAAAAAAACATAAATTTCTTATAGTAAATCTCTTGATTAAAAAAGAGGGATACGGTAATTTCGGTGCTGAAAAGTGGGCAAAAAGCCCACTTTTCTTGTCTAAAAGCATAAAATGAAATTAGAAGATAAAATTGATTCCCTGTTAGGGCAGGACACATTCATTGTAAGTGTGAATGAAATTTCACGTCAGAATTTAGTTCGCCTGATTGTGGATGCGGAACGTCACATTTCCCTAGATGAAACTGCTGATATAGCCAAGAAAATCCGTGATTCAAAGGACATTCGATCTATGTTTCCGGATGGGTTGCGGATTGAGGTTTCAACTCCGGGTGTGACTGCACCTCTTGAATATGATTTTCAATATAAAAAAAATATTGGCAGGAAATTAAATATTTCACTTCAGGGAGAAATGAAGAAAAATATAAAGGGTGTTTTGAAAGATGTGAAGGAAAACGGAATTAAAATGACCACAAATAATGAACAGATCCAATATTATCCCTTTGATGCGATTCGTAAAGCAGTCGTTCAAGTTTCATTTTAAAACAGGTTGGAGGCATTTTGATAAACCGAGAATTAATTGAAATATTTTCTGAATTGGCTCGAAACAATAATGTGGACCGTTCCGAACTGGGATCCATAATTGAGCAATTATTTTTGTATATCATTGAAAAACAATTTGGTGATTCTTCCAATTGTAGTGTAATCGTCAATGTGGATAAGGGTGAAATTGAAATTTATGCTGAGAAGACTATTGTGAAAACCGTCACAGATCCCATTTGTGATATAACACTTGACAGAGTTCAAAAACTGGAACCAGACATCACCGACTTAGATGTAGGCGATATGTTTGTGGAAGTTATAGATCCAAAAATATTTGGACGAAGAATGATCACACACGCAAAAAATTTCTTTTCCCAAAGGTTGAAAGATGTGGAAAGGCAGGGCATTTATGAGGATTATGAAAAACGGGTAGGTGAGATCGTCATCGGTACCGTTCATCAAAATTTACGGGATGCTATTTTTATCAATATTGAACGTGCAGAGTTAAAACTTCCTAAATCCGAACAAATTCCTTCCGAATATTACCGCCGGGGAGATACCATCCGTGCTGTATTAAAGTCTGTTGAGGTCAAAGCAAAAGGACCGGAAATTATCGTTTCCCGGAGTGATAATCATTTCCTGTATAAATTATTTGAGATGGAAGTCCCTGAGATAGAAGAGGGACTCGTTGATATTCGAGCAGTTGCCCGATATCCCGGAGAAAGAGCAAAAATCATTGTTCACTCCCATGATAAAAGGGTAGATGCTGTTGGTGCTTGTGTTGGAATGCGTGGTAGCAGAATCCAGGCAGTTGTAAGGGAATTAAACAATGAAAAAGTCGATATTATCCCATTCAGTAAACGATCAGAAATATTAATATCCAGAGCATTAGCTCCTGCAAAACCCATTGATCTCTACATTGATGATGACCGCAAATATTGTGTTGCAATCTTCAATGACGATGAGTTGGATACAGCAATTGGGAAGGGTGGAATGAATATAAACCTTGCCAGCAGACTGGTAGATTACCGCATTGATGCATTTGGAAAAACTGAGTATGAAAAACAGCAAAAGGAACAAAATACTCTTTTAAGCGAATTGCCGGATATTTCCTCGGATGTCGTAGAAATACTGGAAAAACTGGGGGTCAAAAATATTTCAGAAGTTTTGTCTGCTGATGAGGATAAGTTGACAGGAACTGATGGCATTTCCACAGAATCCCTGGAATCAGTGTATAATAAAATACAATTATTTTTAACTGAAGATGAATCAAATGGGGAACCAGATGAAGATTCGGAAGATGTGACCGCTAAAACAGATGAAGAATTAGTCCATGAAGATTCAAAATGAACAGGAAATTGACTGAATGAGAATTTTCCAAATTGCCAAGGAGTTAAATATTTCCCATAAGGGAATAATCACTTTTCTTGATACTAAGGGGATAAAAGTAGGACTCATGGATTCAATAGATCAGCAGGTTCACCAGTTGATACTAAACGAATTTTCCAAAGAGAAAGAAACGGTGGATCGTTATCGGAAAGAACAGGTCAGAAGGGAAATACATGACACCCGTGTTCGACAGAAACAGCAGGAAAAGAGTAAGCTGAAGCTGTTAACGTTAAAAGAACAGCGTACTTTAGAAGAAAAAGAATTAGAAAAACAAAAAGCCAAGGAAGAAGAAAAGCGGAAGCAGGAAGCTGAAAATAAGAAAAAAGAAAAACTTGAAGCTGAAAAAAAGAAAAAGGATGACCAGAAAGCAAAATCCGCTGACTCCAAAGGCAAAAAAAGGAAAATGCGTAAGATCGAAATTGCGGATATTGAATCGGAAATCGGGATATCCGGCAGAAGAAAGCCTGCAAAACAAAGCGGTGATAAAAAGAAAGAAGATGCCCCTAAAAATGTGCAGGAAATGGTCAAAAAGACTTTGGCAAAAATGGAGACAAAATCCAGGAAAAAAGTATATAAAAGGGAAAAGGATATAGATGAGGAAGAATCAGCGGATGTCACCCTGAATAAACTCGATATCCCTGAATTTTCAAGTGTGGATGAATTAGCAAAAATATTTCAATCCTCTCCCAGTGAAGTCATTCAAAAATGCATTGGAATGGGTGTGTTGGCAACCATGAATCAGCGGTTGGAATGGGATGTAATAGAACTATTGGCAGAAGACTATGGTTATACCGCTGAAAAAATAACAGACGGCGGTGAAGAAATATTTTCTATGAGTGAAACTGAAGAAGATGTCGCCAATGCCAAACCCAGGGCACCGGTTGTTACCATCATGGGTCATGTGGACCATGGCAAAACATCACTTTTGGATTATATCAGGAAAACGAATATTGTAGCAGGTGAATCTGGTGGTATCACACAGCACATTGGTGCTTACAAGGTTGAACTTGAAAATGGCAATTTTATCACATTTCTGGATACTCCGGGACATGAAGCATTTACAGCAATGAGAGCAAGGGGAGCTCAGGTGACGGATATCGTCATTCTGGTGGTGGCGGCTGACGATAGTGTGATGCCTCAAACTATAGAAGCGATTGACCATGCCAGAGCAGCCAACGTTCCCCTCATTGTAGCCATAAACAAGATTGACAAAACCGGAACTGATGTTGAAAAAGTGAAACGGGAGTTATCAGAACATGATGTACTGGTTGAGGATTGGGGAGGAAAAATACAATGTGTACCTGTTTCAGCAAAAACCGGGGACGGAATTGAGGATATTATGAACAGTATCCTTCTGGAATCTGAAATGCTGGAACTTAAATCAAATTACGAGACGTTAGGTCGTGGTACAATTATAGATTCAAAATTGGACAAGGGTCATGGTCCCATGGCTACTATTTTGGTGAAAAAAGGTACATTTCGGATTGGGGATCCATTTTTATGTAACAATTATTCAGGGAAGATACGGGCAATTATGAATGAAAGGGGACAACGAATAAAAGAAGCATATCCCTCCGATGCAGTCCAAATTTTGGGATTTGATCAAGTTCCCCAGGTTTCTGATATTATTGCCATTGTAAAAAGCGAGAAAGATTTAAAAAGGATGTCAGCTGACCGTCAACGCATCCGCAGGGAGATTGACCATCGAAAATTTACCACCCAGTCTTTGGATGAAATGTCATCCCTGATTCGTGAAGGAAAAATCAAATCGCTTCCGCTGATCATTAAGGGTGATGTGGATGGAAGTATTGAAGCCCTTTCCGATACTTTGGTTAAACTTCAGGCTGCAGAAGTTCAAGTAAAGGTCATCCACCGGGCGGTTGGTATGGTCACTGAGTCTGATGTACTGCTTGCAGAAGCATCTCATGCTGTGATAATCGGTTTTAATGTGCAGGTTACCTCCAATGCTAAGCTTCAGGCAAAGCAGACCGGAGTGGATATACGGAGTTACACGATAATTTACGATGCGGTTGAAGATGTGAAAATGGCTCTGGAAGGATTACTTGAACCGGAAATTACGGAAGAAATTACCGGCAAAGCAGTCGTGCAGGAACAGTTTAAAATACCTAAATTAGGATTTATCGCCGGCTCGAAAGTTTCCGAGGGAATCATTAAACGTAGTGATAAAGCTCGTCTTATCAGGGAAGATGAAGTAATTCTGGACGATTGTGATATCTCATCATTGAAGAGATTCCAGGAAGATGTGAAGGAAGTGAAAGAAGGATTAGAATGCGGAATAGGTCTTTCAGGAAAGACAAAATACAAGGAGGGGGATATCATTGAAGTGTACGAAGTGAAAGAAATAAAGAGGAAGCTTGAACTCATTTGAAACCACAGCGACCCTATAAAAGATCGGACAGGGTTGGAGAACAAATCCTTGAAATTGTTACAGATACTGCGGCCAAACATATTGACCTGAATCATCTGGGATTTATCACTTTTACCGGGATAGATGTTTCTCCGGATATCCGCTCCGCTAAAATATTTTTCAGTGTGTTAAATCCACCCGATAAAATCCAAAATATTGAATCGAAATTAAATGGTATTTCCAAAGGGTTTAAAAAATACCTGGGATTGGAAATGAGAGTAAAAAATATTCCGGATTTGAGATTTATTTACGATCAATCATTAGATTATTCTGAGAAAATGAATCAAATAATTCAATCCATTGAAATTCCACAAGACAATGATACTTAATGTGAATAAACCTGCAGGATGGACGTCTGCAGATGTAGTGCGAAAGGTAAAACGGCTGACTGGAGAAAAAAAAGTGGGACACGGAGGAACTCTCGATCCATTTGCAGAAGGAGTTCTAATCATCGGAACGGGTAAGGATACAAAAAAACTCACATCCGTTTCTGCATCGGATAAAACATATGAAGCAGTTCTGCAACTGGGAGAAGAAACGGACACTCTTGATGTTACGGGAACTATTGTGAAGAAAAAAAAGATACCACGGTTGAGCAGGAAAATCATTGAAAATGTATTGACAAAATTTGAAGGTGATATACTTCAAACACCTCCTGCATATTCTGCAAAAAAAATAAATGGGGTCAGATCGTATAAAATTGCACGTCAGGGAAAACCTGTTGTCCATAAATCGGTACTTATTCATATTTATTCACTTAAACTGTTGGATTTTGACCCGCAATCCATATGTTTTTCCGTGACCTGTTCCAAGGGAACTTACGTCCGTGTTTTAGGAAGTGATATTGCCCATGCTCTAGACACTGTGGGATTTCTAAAAAAATTGATAAGGAAATCTAGTGGAACTTATTCCTTGAACGATTCGAAACAGATATCCGAATTAGAGAAAGAATGGAAACCTATTTTAGTTTAGATAATATCCCATCCTACAAAACATCAGTATTGACCATCGGAAGTTTTGACGGATTGCATCGAGGGCATCAGGAAATTGTCAACCGGACGGTTCACATGGCAAAAGGAAAAAAGGTTACCTCAATCGTTGTCACCTTTGACCCCCATCCCCGTCACATTTTAAATCATGAGGAATCCAAACTTCCCATCATTCTCGATCTGGAAAATAAATTAACCATGCTCAAATCATTAGGTGTAGATGGAACACTGGTCATTCAATTTACTCCAGAATTTTCCACAGTTTCTGCATCAGACTTTTTGAAGGAAATAATCGAAGGGAAGTTCCACCCCGGTGATCTGATTATCGGTTATGATCATCATTTTGGACATAACCGGACAGGGAGTCCGGAGTTTGTGAAAAAATATGGGGAGAAAAAAGGAATTAATGTGGAGATTGTTAAAGCAATTTCAGATGAAGGCTCCATCATATCCAGCACCCGGATCCGGGAACATATCAGGGACGGATATATCCGCCGTGCTAATTTTGAACTTGGGTGGATCTACGGATTTAATGCGCAGGTTGTGAAAGGGGCTGGAAGGGGTCATGAATTGTCCTTTCCCACTGCGAATTTCATTCCGCTCGATCCGGATCAGCTTTTACCGAAAAATGGAGTGTATTTTACCCGGGGAAGAGTTGCTGGGAAACAATTGTATGGAATGTGTAATTTAGGATTGCGTCCTACGTTTGATGAAGGTAAATTTGTTATGGAGGTTCACTTCTTTGACTTCCACGATGTTAACTTATATTCAAAAAATATCCGGATAGAATTTTTAGAACGGATTCGAAATGAAATTAAATTTGAATCAAAAAATAAATTAATGTCCCAATTAGCCAAAGATAAAAAGCATTGTCTGGGATTATTGGATAAATATTATTAGGAGAAAACATGACATTAACTGTT
>CAZFKU010000014.1:0-28075 GCA_964518835.1 uncultured bacterium | reverse complement strand
CATATTGCCGGTTCATTTAATAATTGGGATCCGACATTGGATGAAATGGTAGATTCTCTTGGAAATGGAATTTACGCTGCATCATTTAGTTTAGTTGTTGGAAGTGATCATTCGTACAAATTTTTAAATGGTAATGAATGGGGTACTGAAGAGGAAGTGCCTGAAGAATGCACAGCAGGTTATTATGGAAATCGTCATTTGATTGTTCCTGCAGAAAATTTAGTTTTGGAACCTGTTTGTTTTGGTTCATGTGATCCTTGTGAGGGAGAACCACCACCATTTTCCGATCCAGATTTTGCAATTACAATTATCGCCACTGCTGATAGTGTTGATTATGATTTGACCTTTGGGTTTTCCCCGGATGCAACCGATGGATACGATTCGGATTTTGATCAATATGCTCCACCTGCTCCACCGCCCCCTTCCTTCGACGCTGCATTAGCTTGGAATAGTGAAAGGTTTTATAAACAAATTGTGAATGGTTCAGCAAATGATTTAATAGAACATGAATGGGATATTCAACTACAATTTTCTCCCTCAAACGAAATCACTCTAAGTTGGGAGTCATCCGGGTTAAGTGCTTTAGGTTCATTTGTGATACAGGATGCTTTTGGAGGTGGAATCGTTAATGTTGATATGACGGAATCAGATATTCTTAATATTTCTAATCCTGCATTGACGTTGTTAAAACTGAAAGTAACTCCATCTGGGGAAGGTCCTCCACCGCCACCTCCCGGTGATCCGGAATTCATCGCTCAAATTGGCGCTTTTGCAGGGGATGTGAGTTATGATATGGCATTCGGGTTTTCCCCCAATGCCACTGATGATTATGATCCGGGAATTGATCAGTATGCCCCTCCCGCACCACCACCGCCTGCCTTTGATGCAGCACTTGGGTGGAATGGTGAAAGATACTATTCTCAAATTGTGAATGGTTCTTCGAACGACTTAGTTGAGCATGAATGGGAATTGCAATTGCAATTTGGAACGGATAATCTCATCACTCTGGTTTGGAATAATGTTTCCTCTGACCTAGGTACGTTTATTCTCCAGGATCCATTTGGTGGTGGACTCATAAGTGTTGACATGACCCAGCAGGACAGTTTCACAATTGATAATCCTGCATTTACAGTCCTGAAAATTCTGGTAACTCCCAGCGGTGAATCACAACCACCCCCTGATATGACTGAAGTCACCTTCACGGTTTTGGATGAAGGAAATGATTATCAAGATGTTCAAATTAAGGCTGAGTTTACAAATTGGGAATCTATACCTATGCAAGGTATGTTTCTTGATTCTGCCACTGTATGGACATACATTACCGAATTAGGAGAAGGCTCTTACGGATGGGGAGCCATAGAAAATGACGGCTCTGAATTTGGAATTTGGCTTCCGGAACTGGCCGGATTTGAAACCAACCCGGTTGTAATAGTAGATGGCGAAGGAAATGTATCCGGAGATACAGGATTTACGGTACCGTATCAGGGTGGTCCTGGTGAAACGGTTGTCGTGATGTTTCAGGTGGATATGAATGAGCAGGATGTTTCACCGAATGGCGTTCATATTGCTGGAACATTTAACGGTTGGGATCCGGAAGCAGATGAAATGGCAGATAATGATAGTGATGGAATTTATTCCATTGTATTTGAACTGCAAGCCGGCAGTTACCACGAGTATAAATTTATTAACGGAAGTGAATGGGGCATGGATGAATGGGCACCGGCTGAATGTATGGCACCCGGCTCATGGGGAAACCGGTTTCTCAATGTAGGTGATATGGATATGCTCCTTGATCCTGTTTGTTATGGGGAATGTAATGAATGCGGTTATGAACCTCCTCCCGGAGGGGATCCAGATTTTTCGGTAACTCTTTCTGCTTCTGCCGATGGGGTGGATTATGAATTGACTTTTGGGTTTTCACCGGATGCAACCGATGGGTACGATTCGGCATTTGACCAATATGCTCCACCTGCTCCACCGCCCCCTTCCTTTGATGCTGCTCTGGCATGGAATAATGAACGGTTTTATACCCAGATTGTAAACGGTTCCACCGATGATCTGGTGGAGCATGAATGGGACATCCAACTTCAGTATTCACCAACGAACTTGATAGAATTGTCCTGGAATCCTTCAGATTTAAATGGATTAGGATCATTTATTCTTCAGGACGCCTTTGGCGGTACTATGGTCAATGTGGATATGACTATGGAAGGATCAGTGGTGTTATCAAATCCTGCACTGAATTTATTAAAATTGTACGTCACTCCTACCGGGGAGGAACCACCACCACCTCCCGATGATCCGGAATTTATTGCTCAAATTGGTGCCTTTTCCGGGGAAACACAATATGGAATGGCATTTGGTTTTTCTCCTAATGCTACGGATGGTTTTGATCCCGGAATTGACGATTACGCTCCTCCGGCTCCGCCGCCACCCTCATTTGATGCGGCGCTTGGATGGAATGGCGAACGGTATTATACGCAAATCGTTCATGGTTCTTCTGATGATCTGGTAGAACATGAGTGGGAAATACAGTTACAATTTCCTTCTTCTGGTGAGATAACATTAGCCTGGGAGAACAGCGGGTGGAGTGAGTTAGGTACGTTTATCCTCCAGGATCCTTTTGGAGGTGATTTAATCAATATTGATATGACCCAGCAAAACAGTTTTCTGGTGGATAATCCCGCTTTTACTGTGTTAAAACTACTGGTAACTCCCAGTGGTGGGGATGAGGAATTTACCGGTCCACACTGGCACGTATCGGTGGATGGTTCAGACGAAACCGGGAATGGTTCTATTCAGCAACCGTTCAGAACTGTCCAAAAAGCTGTGGATATGGCAGGAAGCCAGGATACAATCCATGTTCACCCCGGAACCTATTTGGAAAATATCATTGTTGAGAATAAAAACCTCGTCATCAATGGAACAGCGGGTCCTGTCTTGACCATTCTGGATGGTAATGGAGGCAGGGTCATTGAATTTATCAATGTCAATCCACCGGCGATGTTGAAAGGGTTTACGGTTCAAAATGGCAATCATGAAGAAATTGGTGGAGGTGTCCTTGCCGGGTTTTCCAACCTTCGTCTGGTGGAACTGATTATTTCCAACAATTCCTCCGGTGTTGACGGTGGTGGTATATCTTCTTTCCAATCTTCCATTTTATTAGCAAATTCAACTGTAAAAGAGAACAGTGCCGGGGATGATGGAGCAGGATTCCAATTCTTTTCAGATGACACAACTGCTGAACATTTTCTGAATGTTGATAATACGATGTTCTTAAATAATGAATGTGGAGATCAGGGTTGTGGACTCAGGGCTGTCGGCATGGGATTTAACGCAACGATCAATGGCTCAAAATTTATTGAAAATTCGGGTGTCAGATATGTCGGTTGTAGAATCGCAGGTGAAGATGTAGAATTCCAGATTACAAATTGCATAATGGAAGGTAATCAGGCTCAACAATATGCTGCTGCTGGAGGATTTTCTGCTGGGGCAAGTGGTGTTGTATTCAAAACAAATATTGTGGGAAATGTTGCAAATCTGGATGGTTCCGGAGCTAACTCAGGTGGAATGTCCGTCTGGAGCGGTGCAGAAGTTGGTTTTATCAATTGCAATTTTATTGATAATGAAGCCGCTTATGGTGCAGGGTTAACCGTTGGAGGCGGCGCATTGGGTGGTCTTGTTAATTCAATTCTTTGGGGTAATTCCAATGATCAGTTAGCAGTAACATCCTGGAATGATGAAGGCGGTGTCGCAGTCATTTTTTATTCCGATCTGCAGGATGGTGAAGCAGGAATTAATGTGGTAGATGACCCGTCATCTTATGTCTGGGGTGAGGGAAATATTGATCTGGATCCTCTATTTGTTGGAGAAGGTCCCAATCCTCATTTACTCACAGAAAATTCACCCTGTGTAGATGCTGGGACAGATTTCCTTGTGTTTGAGGAAGATACCCTCCAAATTCCACCGGAAGCATACAACGGATCAGCTCCGGACATGGGTGCTTTTGAGTCGCCATTTGGTACAGTTGGCGGAGATCCTGACTTTTCAATTACAATTAATGCAGAAGGCGGTACGGCCGATTATGATCTTGTATTAGGATTTTCGCCCAATGCCACGGACGGATTTGATCCCGGCTTGGATCAATTTGCTCCCCCTGCTCCACCACCACCTTCTTTTGACGCAGCATTGGGATGGAATGGTGAACGGTTTTACACCCAGGTGGTTCACGGTTCTGCCAATGATTTGGTAGAACATGAGTGGGAATTACAGCTTCAATTTCCTCCCTCAAATCAAATATCATTGACGTGGGATAATTCAGGCTGGAATCAATTAGGGACATTCATTTTGCAGGATCCATTCGGAGGAGGATTAATAAACATCAATATGACCGAACAAGGTGGATTTATGGTGGACAATCCATCCTTCACCTTGTTGAAAGTACTGGTTACACCTTTTGGAGGAGAACCGGGACCGGAACTTCCCGACGGATTCGAATTTACACCTACACCAATGTCAGGAATTTTTCAGGGAATTGCAACAATTGACGGCGTTCCTGCCACCGGAGACGACTGGATTGCCGCTTTTGATGAAGAAGGGAATTGTGCCGGTGCCCAGCAATTGACCGTGTTTGAAGGTCAGGCGTATATCAATCTGGCGATCTACGGAGATGATCCCTTGACTCCAAATGTAGATGAGGGAATGAATGACAGTGAAGAATTCCTGTTGGTAGTTTTTGATGACTCTGAAGGAGCCTATCTCATTTATCCGGAATCATTCAGCGGATGGTTCAACAACAATGGAGCTCCCCTACCACCCTGGGATGATCCTACAGTGGTGTTCAATTTCCCTACAACATTCTTCGATGAAATTGACCTCATGGAAAACTGGAATCTCATTTCTTTTGATATCGATATGGAAGAAAATGAGGTATCCTCTGTATTCCAAGAATTGATTTCTGACGAAGAATTAATATATGTCACCGGATTCACTGAGGACGGATCTGTTTTCTTTGACCCCAATGGACCTCCCTTCCTGAATACATTGACGGAAATTTTGCCGGGATCGGGATATTGGTTGAAGGTATTGGAATCCCAAGTCCTTGAACAGGAGGGAATGCCTATACCGGAAGACTATTCCATTGATTTGAATCCAAATTGGAACCTGATTGGATATTGGCTTCATGAATCCATGCCTCCGGAAGATGCATTCAATGAGCTTATCCTTGCGGACAACCTCATTTATGTTACAGGTTTCAACGAAGATGGAGCAATATTTTTTGATCCAAACGGGCTTTCTTTCCTTAATACCTTGACGGAACTGGTGAACGGATTCGGATACTGGGTTAAAGTGATTGAAGGTATGGGTGATTTCACCTATCCAGAACCATCCGGAGTGTTAGCAAAAACAGTTGACATCAGGAAAAATCCTGATATTATTCCCACCAACCGATTTATGTTCATTAACGGTACTGTGAATTTTGAGGACATCAAGGTAACAGAAAATTCCTACGTTTCTGTGACTACTGAAGATGGGACACTCATTGGTGAAATGAAATTGCTGGAAGATGGATATTTACAGACAGGCGCAATTTATGGAGATGATTTAACAACGGGAGAAAAAGACGGTGCTGAATCAGGAGAACAATTGATATTTCAATACGATGAATTTGTTTCAGAACCCATTGAAATCCATTTTTCAGATAATATGGAACTGCGCAAGGTTGATCTCACTTTCAGAAATATTCCCGATGAATTTGCTTTACTCCAAAATGTTCCTAATCCATTTAATCCTGTAACCTCCATTCAATTCAGACTTCCTGAACAATCTCAGGTAACGCTAAATGTGTTTGACATTTTAGGAAGGAAAGTAAGAACATTGGTGAATGAATCGAAAGAATCCGGAACCTACTCTGTGTTGTGGAACGGAACTACAGATAGCGGTGAATCAGTAGGAAGTGGTGTTTATATCTATGAATTAACCACACCTCAATTCACATCTGCCCGAAAGATGATTATTATCAAGTAAATTTGGAATTGATAAAATGAAAAGCACAATTAATATAATCAGGTTGGTTTTCACCAGCCTGATTATCATCCAAATTGGATTAAGCCAGAATGACATTCAGGAACCTGAATTGCTCATATCACCTCCGCTGTATTTTCCCGAAGAATTAAGAGAACCGGAACCGGACCTGTTTTACGAATGGGAAGGGGATCCCCGCTGGTTAACAGGAGTGAATTGGGGCGGGGAAACTTTTTTTGGAGGTATTGGACGAGGTTCGAGTTTTTTCGGTTCCAATCTGGATGATAATGAATATGTGGATGTAAAAATCATTTTTGAAAGTACGGACACCACCTGGTCTCAAATTTATCGAAGAGACATGGGTTATGATGCAATGGGACCAGGGATATTTTTAGGTTCCGCCTGGGATATTTCAGATGAAGAAAATCCCCGAAGGTTGAATATCTGTATTTCCGAATGGGATGACGGAAGCGGGGAACACCCGCCGAATATGATGTATGATCCGGACGGGACTTATTTAGGAAGAAGGGAATATTTTTTCATCATGAAAAGTGATTATGACGGCAGTGGAACCACTTACGATGATGATAATTGGGGACCGTCTGCAGACGTTTTATATGGAGGATGGTTGAAACTGTACAATGAACATTCTTTTTTAGAAGCTGACCCCTCCGAATTATTCCTCCGCTTAGCTCACATTCGCAATTTTCAAGCTGTTTCAGGAGACCAGACTATTGACTTGTCATGGGACTTTGAAGAACCGGATTTGCAGTATTTCAATCTCTATTTTGGGGACGAGACAGAAAACATGGAGGTCATCGCTGAAATCGGACCGGAAGAAAGCTCATTTTTTCACAGCGGCTTAATCAATAATGTGAAATATTATTACCGAATGGAAGGAATTACCAGCGATGGTAACAGTTCTTATCAAAGTGAAACCATCCACGGAATTCCTCATCCAGTATCGGTAAATGTTAATTTTGTAGGCGGATTGGATCCCCATTCCAAATATGGTGATATCTGGGGCTACACTCATCCCGAGACAGGAGTTGAATATGCTCTGCTTTGTGCAAGGGACGATGGATTAAGCATTATTGATATCACCAATGAACCGATGGAAGTGGGGTTTGTTTCCTCAACGGTTCCGGGAAATGATGCCAAGGATGTGAAGGTGTATGATCATTATGCGGTGCTTATCATGGAATATGAGCCGGGACTGGTCATTGATCTTCATGATCCTTCCAATCCGCAGGTGATTTCCACCATCCATTTCGGAAACGATGGATCAGATGGAGGTGCTCATAATTGCTATATGGATGGTCCCATCCTTTACATCATCGGGCATGAGGGAGGTGGAGTTGAGATTTATGATCTTTCTGTTCCTGAAAATCCCCAATTTAAAAGTCATTTTGCAACTTATTATTATCATGATATTTATGTAAAAGATGGGCTGGGTTATGCTGCGGGGATTTACGGTGATGGTGTTGATATACTGGATTTATCGGATTTGGAAAATCCACAGTTTTTAGCAAATTTTAATTACCCCGCTTCCGGTGCTCACAATACTTGGACAACGGAGGATGGGAATTATGTTATCGTGGGAGATGAAATCGGCGGCGGACCTTGGACACGAATTTTTGATATTCAGGATCTGAGTAACATCAACATGGTATCTGAATATATCGTGGATGAAAATGCAGTAGTCCATAATTCTTATGTGAAGGGAGATCTTCTTTATGTTGCTCATTATACGGAAGGTGTCCGTATTGTGAATATATCTGATCCTGTCAACCCACAAGAGGTGGGTTATTATGACACATTCCTTCCCAATGATTACGGATATTTAGGGTGCTGGTCGGTGTATCCGTTTTTCGAATCGGGAAAGATCATCGCTTCGGACATGCAATCCGGATTATTTGTATTAACTTATGAAGCCGGTATGAGTGCTGAATATTCCCAGGGATGGAACATGGTGGGATTACCTACTGTTGTGGAGGACAGTCATTATTTATCTGTTTTCCCGGATGCTGTGGAAGGTACTCTTTTTAATTATGGTTGGGAATACTATGAGCCTCCATCAGAATTAATTCATGGAGATGGATATTGGCTCAGATTTGAAAATGGAGGAACAACCTTTTTTTCCGGTGATCCACTTCAGGAATTGACTATTTCTTTAAACCAGGGATGGAATATTTTCTCCGGGATTGGATATTCGGTTGGGGAAAGCTCTATATCAGATCTGAATGGGATCATTATTCCCGGTACAATATATGGTTTTAACGAAACCTATATAAATACTGAATCAATAGAACCGGGTTACGGTTATTGGTTAAGAAGTTCCGGCGATGGTGAAATTACTTTATCATCCTCCGCACCTCTCACAAAGTCCAGACAATTCCAATCGCCAGAGTACCTGAACACAGTAACACTGAACAACACTACACTTTATTTTGGAAAGGATATTCCTGAAAAAGATGTATTGAGTTACAGTCTACCACCCAAACCCCCTGTTCCTGCAATGGACATCCGTTTTTCTGGGGATACCAAACTCTGCACAACAGATGAATGTGTGCTTGAAGTGATGAATAACGGAAAACCACTTACGTTTGAGTTTAAAATTAAAGACGGTGAAAGTTGGGAAATAGTTGACGAAAGCGGGAATGTGTTTGAGTGTTCAAGTGTAAACGTGTTTGAGTTGAATAGGGATTTGGAAACCTTAGTTTTAAGAAAATCCACTTCATCCAAAGTTCCAACAGAGTTCGCTCTATATCCGGTGCATCCCAACCCGTTTAATCCGGTGACGACCATTCGGTTTTCAATCCCGGATGTAGAGACGTTGCATGCAACGTCTTTACGGATTTACGATATCACAGGAAAATTAGTTGAAACCTTAGTGGATGAAAAACTTTCACCGGGGAATCAAAGCGTTCAATGGAATGCAAAGGGATTTTCAAGCGGGGTGTATTTTGTACTGTTAGAAGGAAGTGGACTAAGGGAAATTCAGAAGGTGGTGTTGATGAAGTGAAAGTTTTCATTCCCGAGAAGTCGGGAATTCAGTACAAATATGAAAATAAAAAAGACTAAAACTGCAGGAGGGGTTGTCCTAAATAAAAATGACGAAGTTCTCATTGTAAATCAACATGGCAACAGTTGGTCATTGCCCAAGGGACATGTTGAAAGGGGAGAGGAACTGCTTGAAGCGGCAAAGAGAGAAATTTATGAAGAAACGGGAGTTAAACAATTGAATTTCATAAAAAAATTAGGTCATTATTCTCGGTACCGAATTGGATTGGATATGGATGATGATACGTCTGAATTGAAGGAAATTCACCTATTCCTGTTTAAAACGGATGAAATGAAATTGAATCCCGTTGATCCACATAATCCTGAAGCACATTGGGTTTTACCGGAAAAGGTTTGCGAATTCCTAACCCACGAAAAAGATAAACAGTTTTTTAATGACCTTGAAATATTTACCAAATAAATTTATAGTATAGCATAGCAGAATATATTTATTCTTTCAAAGGAAGTAATATGTTTCATTTTATTTTAATAATTTTATATTTATCTGTAGAATTAAAGGCTACTGAAGTGTTCTCATTTGCGGAGGAATTCCCACAGGTAATTATAAATGAAGAGGAGATTTCAAATGCGTTTACGGGAGGATTAAATAAACCAAAAATACAGTGGTTTGACCATGACGGAGATGGTGATATCGATCTGTTTCTTTTGGATATGGATGGTCACTTACGGTATTATGAGAATAGGGGAAATTCGACTGACCATGACTTTTTCCTGAAAAGTTCGCATTTCCAAAATGTTCTTCCTGCTGGCTGGTTTTCTTTCCGTGACCTGGATTTGGATGGCGATCTGGACTTGGCAACTCAAAATATTTCAGCACTGTGGGGTGGTTATTCAGGTATCAGATTATACACAAATACAAATGGTGATTATCAGGTGCTGACGGATACGTTATTCACGGATTCCGGAGGACCTATGTTAACTGAAATACAATCAACTCCCACCTTTGCAGATATTGACAACGATGGTGATGAGGATTTTTTTACAGGTGGTAGTTCATCAGGAACGGTGACGTATTTTAAAAACCTTGAGGTTGTGAATGATATTCCTGTGTTTTCGCACATTACAGATTTCTGGCAGGGACTTTCAATTATCGGGTTGAGGGATAACCCGGATTCCAGCCGTCATGGTGCAAGTGCCATCACCTTTATTGATCTGGACGGTGATAGTGATCTGGATCTGAGTTGGGGTGACTTTTTCCAGCAGAGCTTGTATATAATCTGGAATATAGGCTCACCGGAAGTCCCTGAGATGGATATAGAAAATATTGTTACTCAATATCCGCCAATGAATCCTATCCAGACCTCTGGTCAGAATATGCCTACTTTTGCTGATCTGGATGGAGATGGTGATCAGGATCTATTTGTAGCTGTTTTATCAGGGGCATACGGAGTTCAATACATCGATAATTTTTATCAATATTTAAATATTGGTTCTGCAAATAACCCGATTTATGAGTTTGAGACCGATGATTTTTTTCAATCATTGGACCTCTATACCGGAACCGTAACGGAGCTGGCAGATATAGATGGGGATGGTGATCCGGAATTATTAATTGGGACAGAAATAGATTATTCTGTGTCTCCTTTCAGGGGGAAAATTAAATTTTTCGAAAATACTGGCTCAACTGAAGGACATGTATGGCAATTGTTAGATGAAGATTTTTTAGGGACAAACCTTGGTTATAATTTGGCTCCCTGTGCAGGAGATTTGGATAATGATGGTGACCAGGATATCCTTGTGGGAGATTATAATGGGAAGATCTTTTATTATGAAAGGATTGGAGAAGTTCCTAACGAGTCTTCCTATGAATTTATTGAAGAATTAAATGATATTGATTTGTCCGGAAGGTCTCATCCGGAATTGGCGGATATAGATGGTGATGGTGATTTGGATCTTTTTATTGGTGAGAATTGGGGTGTGATTCATTATTACGAGAACATAGGTACTACGGAAAATCATAATTTTATCCTTGTTTCTGAATATTATGCAGACATTGATGTGGGGGAATACAGTACTCCCGAATTCTCTGACATTGATTTTGATGGTGACCTGGATTTATTTGTAGGAAGTCAGGAAGGAACGGTTTACTTTTTTCGGAATTCAGGGACCGTTACCGATCCGGTTTTTCAGCAGGACAGCACCCTGACAATACCATACATAGGAGGCAGTGCAAATGTTTCAGCATACTATAACTCCAATTCTGGAGGGATAAATCTTATTGCCGGCATTTATTCTGGCGGATTGTACTATCTGGAGATGGAATTGCCAAACATCCCTGAAATCACAGTTCCCTACATTTCCGGATGGAATCTTGTTGGTATTTCCATGTATGTGGATTCATCGTATTATTCTGATGTTTTTCCGGATGCAGTTCCGGGCACCCTGTACGGTTTTGATGATACGTATGTCTCCATATCTGAATTGGTTCTGGGAGAGGGATATTGGCTTTTTTTTGATGAAAGCGGTTCTCAGACAATATCTGGTGAGACAGTCGAAACATTAACACTTTCCTTAACTTCAGGGTGGAATTTGATCTCAGGAATTTCCATCACTTTGGATATCAGTAATGCAATTGATCCTGAGAATATAATTATTCCCGGAACACTATACAGTTTTAGTAATAGTTATGTTCAAACATCTGAAATTTCACCTGGAATAGGGTATTGGTTAAATGCAAATTCCAACGGTGAAATCACCTTATCATCCTCTTCACCTCTCACAAAATCCAGACACTTCCATCCACCAAAAAACTTGAATACATTAACACTTGAACACATGGATTTATTTTTCGGTAACAGCATTAAAGTGGAAAATCCATTAAGTTTCACACTCCCACCTAAACCCCCAGCACCCTCCACCGACATCCGTTTTTCCGGAGATACCAAACTCTGCACAACAGATGAATGTGTGATAGAAGTAATGAATGATGGCAGACCACTTACATTTGATTGTAACATAAAAGATGGTGAAAGTTGGGAAATTGTTGATGAAGGTGGGGAAGTGTTTGAGTGTTCAAGTGTTAATGTGATTGAGCTAAGTGGTGAATCGGAAACCTTTATTTTAAGAAAACCTATATCTCACCAAACCCCAACAAAGGTTGCTCTATTTCCGGCACATCCCAATCCGTTCAATCCGGTGACCACGATTTCATTTTCAATCCCGAATGTAGAGATGTTGCATGCAACGTCTTTACGCATTTACGACCTCACAGGAAAATTAGTTGAAACCTTAGTGGATGAAAAACTATCACCGGGGAATCACAGTGTTCAGTGGGATGGTTCAGGTGTTTCAAGCGGTGTATATTTTGTAAAATTAGTATTTAGAGAATATAGGGGTGTGCAAAAAATAATCCTGTTGCAGTAGAATTGTTGGGTTCAAATGTTCAGTCAATTTTTCACTGTTAATGAGGCATGTCAAATAGAGCAGTTTTTTGATCAATTTCAAAAATAGGAATTCTTTCTGCCTCTGCGTCCAATTCAAGAAATCGAAGATAAAAAGGAGGAAATGATCTAAACAAAAGCTTGGAATGAATGTTTAGAATCCCCTGGGTTCCCGGTGGAATTTGAAATGAGTAAAATACAGTTTTGGACCCACTTACAGGAAGAGAGTTGTCCGTCAAACTTACCATATCTTCCACCCCAACTTTCAGTACCCCAGAATCACCATCCGCATTGTATAAAACGGTATTAAAAATTTTAATTTGGGGATCAAGCACCCTGTTTGGATCAATATAAAAATCAGACAGATCTCCATTCTCATTCATTAAACCTGATGAAAAAATTGTATCGCCATTTATTTCACCAACAACCTCAAGCCAGAGCTGCCTAATGAAACTAGTTCCAGTTGGGAAATTATGACCGGAATTATTGGTAATTTTCATTTCTAAATTCAGAATTTTGTTTAAAGAATCTAAATTCACGTCATGAACATACAATTCTGCCGCATCAAGGAGTAAAGACTCCACAGCAGAATAGTGATTCGGGTCAGGATTTGATGAATTTAATTGCACATCCACTCCAGGGAAAAAATGTCGATGGAGTTTAGTTCTTTGTGGACCTCCCACTGCAGCTTGGCCCTCATAGGTTGGCATGTGACAGGACTGGCACTCACTTCCCATTGCCTGAAAAGCAGTACCTTCCCATTCAAACTGTGTGACCTCGGCATTGATTCCGTTTACGGTCAAATTATGGCAGTTTTGACAAAATTCAGATTTGTCATATCCGGGATGATATTCTGATGTATGATAATCATTTTCTATGGGGTCAATTAGAATACTATATCTTGTACCATCCGAAAATAATTTAAAATCTGCTGTTTCGAATGATTGATTATTTGTTTGAATATCTGTAGGCTCCGAAATATGTGTGACCATATGGCACACATCACAGGTCACACCTTCCTGAATTTGTGGCGGCATTTCCTGCAAATCAGATAAAGAAAAGGATTGATGATTGGTAATTGCATCGGTAAGTGATGCAACGGGACTATGGCACTGAACACAAAAATCTCCCAATTCAATTCCTTTTTCTGAATGAACTTCCTGTTCATGTTGGTGGAGTTTGATCCAAACAGGATCCTTCATAGAATAAGCATGCATTGAGGATGCCCACTCTTGATAATGGGTAGGATGGCAGGATTTACAATCTTCAGCAGAACTGAAATCCTCTACTTTAAAATTTGTTTGATACGGTCTTAAGGTCGGTAGTTTTTCCTCCTTACCTAAATCACTGCAGGAAAAGGCAAAAAAACAGATAATGAACAGATTGAGATTATTGTTCGATTGCGACTCCTGTAGGCATGGGATTTTGATCGCTTCCATCACTCAATTCTATGGAGTGTAATAATGAGTTATTTGAGGTATCATATACATATGCGCTACCGCCCATAGGTGAAGTTACAACTAAATAATCATTATTGTTTGATAGAGCACATCCATGAAGCATATTTACTGTTCCTGTTTCATCTTCTATATTGTCTATAACCATATTGGTTTCAAGGTTAGCAATGGTAATAGAGTTACTCATTCTATTTGAAACATAGAGCTTGGTATCGTCATTGGAAATTTGCATGTGCCAGGGCATCATTCCTGTCATTATAGTGGCTAAACTGTCGCCCGTTTCCGTATCAAAAACCCGTACTTCATCTTTTGTTGAACATGATACATATAATCTTGAATCGTCATGGCTTAATTCCAGTTCAAGGGCATTGTAATCTCTGTCCGGAAAATCAATTGGTGCTCCTTCCCATTCTGAGCCTATGGGAAAATTTTGAGGCTGATATGATTCATCTCCGAATTTATCCGTTTCGATTTTAAAAAAATGCGAAGCCTCATTACTTGCTACCCAGAGAATTGTGCCATCAGAGCTGAGTGCAATCCCATGAGGAGAATCAGCTCCCACGGCTACAACACCAGTTACTTCCATTGACTGAACATTGATTTGGTGTATCTCTTGAGATTGGGTTGACATCATTCCATCCATGGGCATAAATCGAGAGATATAGAGAAGTTGATTTGCTGTATCCAATGCCATCAATGCTGGCATATTGCCTACATACACCGAATCAACAAGATCATCCGTATTGAGATTAAATTTTAATACATATCCTGTGGATGTCAGAGTGCAGTACCAGTACTTATTCACATTGTCAATAACTACATAGTGAGGAGAATCATTAACATTTGTATAGTCCACATTAATGTGTTTGATTAGTTTACCAGCTAAAATATCAACTACAGCAATTTTGTCCTGACCTTGCAATGTGATGTAGGCTTTTTGAATTTTTTCTGTTTTTATTTTATCTTCACAAGAAAAAACAAAAAATATTGCTGTAAATAAAATTAAAGAAAAAAAAGTTTTATAAGAATTTTTCATTTCAATCTCTCTTAATTGCTAATTAATACATGGAACGCTGTAGTGACTCAAACGTATTATGATTCTGGTATACAAGTCAATCAATCTACACAAAATATTTGCTTGAAACGATCAGGGAAAATTACAAGGTGACCCAATTAAAATCAAAAAATTATTTTGTTAAAGAAATTTTTGCTGTTGCAACTCCTTCTTTTTCATCAACCATTTTAAGCAGAAATAAACCAATAATAAACAAGACTACAACGATGGAAACACCTGCCCGTTGTGAATTAAATATTTCAGTTAAATACCCCAAACATAATGGTCCGATAAAAGCAGTCATTTTTCCGGAAAAAGCAAAAAATCCATAGAATTCATTTTCTTTTGATTTTGGAGTGAACCTTCCCATGAGTGATCGACTGGCGGCTTGGTTTGGTCCGGAAAAAATTCCCACAAAGATTCCTGCTATCCAAAAATAAAATTTGGTTTGAGCAAAAATAGCTAACAATCCAGCACTTATTAGAGCGATAAGGGTTGTTTGGATGGTTATTTTTCCACCCAGTTTATCATCCAGAAAACCAAATATGAATGCACCCAATCCGGCAGTTACATTTAACACGATTCCAAAGATCATGATTTCCTGAAATGAAAACCCAAATGTCCCTGCGGCATAAATTCCACCAAAAGCAAAGATCGTAACCAAACCGTCATTGTAAATCATTCGTGCCAGGAGAAACTTCAATACCTGTTTGTATTTTTTTATCTCTTTGAATGTGTGAAAAAGTTCATTTATTTCGGTCAACAAGTTAAATTTGGATTTTATGTATGGTTCAGTCGGTTTTGGTTTTAGTATGAGTATCAACGGAAGACTGAAGATTCCAAACCAAACTGCAACAAGAATATTTGTCGCCCTAATATGTTCACCCGCTTCCTTTGAAAATCCGAACCAGGGAATTTCCGGATTGACAAATCCCACCAAAGCGACAACTAGGCAGAGTAATCCACCTACATATCCAAAGGACCATCCATATCCTGATACTCTGCCGATTTTATTTTCAGGTGCGATTTCAGGAAGATAGGCATTGTAAATAACTCCACCCAATTCAAAACCGATATTTGCAATGACAAACCATATGAGGGCTTTCATCACTTCTCCCGGTTGTGCAAAAAAAAGCATGACGGAACCAATGACGCAGGTATAGGTCATAATTATCAGGAAAAATTTCCGCAGGTTGGATCTGTCTGCAATGGCACCCATAATGGGTGATACGATTGCTACAAATACTGCGGTTAAGGAAACTGCCCGGGACCACTGTGCTGTACCTATTATTTCATTTTCAGCTATGGCTTTGGTAAAATAGGTTGCATAAATGAAGGTAACCACAAGGGTTGTAAATGCTGAATTGGCAAAATCATACAGGGACCACACAAACACATTTTGTTTGTATTGTGACATCACGGATTCTTATTTCCGGCTAAAGGTATTTTTTTGGGTGGTGAGGTGATAATCCCCTTAAATGGACTTCACCAAATCTTTTATATCCTCGATGTTCCTGATGGTCTTATCCGCAAGATATTCCAAATGAATGGTTTTAAACACCGAAGTAATATGGACACGGGAAACAAATCTGGATATTGTCATGGGGATATGTTCTGTTTTTGCCACCATGAGTTGAAACGGAAAATCAATATCCGTGGTTGGTGTATGAAAACCGGTTTGCGGATTTTTTTTCAGTACATTCCTGATTTTTTCAATATCCTTGAGGTAAACTCCATCCCGTCTTTCCCATGGTGCAGTAATATCTGCTATTGAGAAAAAAAAATCATACCCGTTTCGAAATGTGTTTAAAAAATATTTTCCGTACTGATTGCCCTTACAAGTTGAAAAAAGATAATCACTTACAGTTTTTTCCATTTGTTCGATGAAATGTTTCCACATGGAAAAATGGGATCGAAATAAAAAATAACCGTAATCCGTATGAAATGAATTTTTGGAATTAAAAAATGATTTTACTTCATAACTGAATTTCTTGAGTTGATTCCGAATATTATCGGGAAATAAATGATAACTTACTGTCCTTGGAGAACCGTCCTTCAGAAAATCATTGGGGATAACTATTTCATTGATATTCAGTGAATAACCCCGTTCGAGTCCCGAAATTTTTAACTGAATGAATGCACCTAAATCACTGATCTTGATAAGGTTATTCAGTGCTTTGTCAAATTCCGGCAGGGATGTGATGGATGCAATTTCTGATTCCTTGGATAATTCCGGAAAAAGGGGAAGTTGACGTGGGTCGAGCATATCTTTAATCATTATGACTTAAGTTTACACAATTAATGAATATCGGGCAATATTTACTGAAAATTGAAAAAAACACGAAATTGACCGATTTCGATTCTATTTTTCCCATTGCTCAGTTGAAATAATGATGAAAACCCTGTAAAAAAATCATATCCCAAGTTCATTCTTTTTGATTTGCTTTTAAGGACGGTGGTAAATTCAATTTTATGTACAGGAAAATTACTGTCAAATAGAACTTAATTAGTCTGCTGCAAACTATTTTAAATGGAATCCGATGTCAAAACAAAAGTTTAAGAAAATAAAGGAAGTCGAACGTGTGGTCATCCGCTTTGCCGGTGATTCAGGAGACGGAATGCAACTCACCGGTTCCCAGTTTACTGAAACGACTGCGGTCATGGGAAATGATTTAGCAACATTTCCTGATTTTCCTGCCGAAATTCGTGCCCCCGCCGGCTCACTGGCAGGAGTGAGTTCATTCCAGATTCAATTCAGCAGTGATGAAATTCAAACTCCCGGGGATGACCTCGATGTACTGGTTGCCATGAATCCCGCAGCCCTAAAAACCAATCTTCAGGATTTAAAAGAAAATGGTGTTGTCCTGGCAAACAAGGCAAATTACACCAAGAAAAATCTGAAACTGGCTGGATGGGAAGAGAACCCTTTGGAAGATGATACGTTAAAAAACTATCAGTTAATTGATCTGGATATGACCAAAATTGTAGCTCATGCCGTAGAGGACATGAACCTCACTTCCAAGACGGTTTCCCGCAGTACGAACATGTTCGCATTAGGACTCATGTTCTGGTTGTATGACCGCTCCATGGACTCAACGATTTCATTTTTGAATAAAAAATTTGCCAAACGTCCGGAATTGGTTGAATCCAATGTACGGGCTTTAAAAGCCGGTTATCATTATGGTGATACGATTGAAGCTGTACAGTCTTCTTACAAAGTACCAAAAGCAAAGTTTGAATCCGGATTGTATAGAAATATCATGGGCAACCAAGCCCTGTGTTACGGATTGATGGCGGCAGCAAATAAATCGAATTGTGAACTATTTTATGGTGGATATCCCATTACGCCAGCCAGTGACATACTACATATCTTATCCAGTCATAAAAATTTCAGGGTGAAAACATTTCAGGCAGAAGATGAAATTGCCGCAATCATGAGTGTTATCGGAGCATCTTTCTCAGGTTTGTTGGGAATCACAGCAACCAGCGGTCCCGGCATTGCTCTTAAATCGGAAGCTATGGGATTAGCAATTTCCACGGAACTTCCTCTGGTCATTGTCAATGTTCAACGTGGAGGACCATCCACCGGTATGCCTACAAAGACAGAACAGGCAGATTTACTGCAGGCAATGTTCGGACGAAACGGTGAGGCTCCCATCCCTGTTATTTCCGCTTCTACTCCGGTGGATTGTTTTAATGCAGCATTCGAAAGCTGTCGAATTGCATTGGAATATATGACTCCCGTGGTTCTCTTATCTGATGCATATGTCGCCAATGGATCTGAACCATGGCTGATACCGACAATGAAAGATTTACCGGAGATAGAGACACATATTGTAAAAGACAGCAACGGATTTCTGCCATCATTAAGAAACAAAAAACAATTAGCTCGGAATTGGGGACTTCCCGGGACTCCGGAAATGGAGCATCGTGTAGGCGGACTTGAAAAGGATGAACATACCGGGAATGTAAGTTATGATCCATTGAATCACCAGCGGATGACAGAACTGAGACATAATCGGATTGATATCATCACTGAATCAATCCCAAAAGTGAGTCCTTATGGTACAAAAAGCGGTGACGTTTTGGTTATCGGATGGGGCAGTACTTTCGGTGCTATTCGAACAGCAGTTAATGAAGCCAGAAACGAAGGTCAATCGGTTGCCCATGTTCAGTTGAATCACATAAATCCTTTCCCCAAAAATCTGGGTGATATAATGGTAAAATTCAGAAATGTACTGATTCCTGAAATGAATTGCGGGCAGTTGGCAATGCTCATCAGGAGCAAATATTTGGTAAATGCCAAAGGATTAAATAAAGTGCAAGGGAAACCATTCACTGTGAACGAAATTTATTCTGCAATACAACAAATCAACGGAGATTGAACATGAGTGTTTCTACGGAATCAACATTAACTAGAAAAGATTTTATTTCAGACCAGGATGTAAGATGGTGTCCGGGGTGCGGAGATTATGCCATTCTCGCCCAGGTTCAGAAAGTTTTCCCAGGTTTAGGTGTTCCCCGGGAAAATTTTCTCATCGTATCCGGAATTGGATGCTCAAGCAGGTTTCCCTATTATATGGATACATTTGGATTTCATTCAATCCACGGCAGAGGTACGGCATTAGCAACAGGTGCAAAATTAGCCAATCCTGATCTGTCTGTTTGGGTTGTCACCGGTGATGGTGACGCCATGAGCATCGGCGGAAATCACTTTATCCATATTTTAAGACGTAATCTGGATATCAATATTTTACTATTTAATAATGAAGTGTACGGACTGACTAAAGGGCAATATTCCCCTACATCTGCCCAGGGGCATGTCTCCAAATCTACTCCCCTCGGTAGTGTGGATTATCCTTTTAATCCTCCTCAGCTTGCATTGGGAGCAGGAGGTACGTTTATCGCCCGGGGAATTGACAGGGAACAAAAACATTTGCAACATTTATTAAAGGAAGCTCATCAACACAGCGGTACTTCTTTTGTAGAAATCTACCAGAATTGCTGGGTGTTTAACGATGGAGCTTTCGCTAACCTGACTGACCGGGAATTAAAAATGGAAACCCAGTTAATTTTGGAACAGGGAAAACCCATGATCTTTGGGAAAGAGAGAAATAAGGGAATGCGTCTCGCTGAAGCAAAATTGGAGGTAGTAGAGATCGGAAAAAAATTCTCAATTGATGACATCCTGGTACATGATGAATCCAATAAAATCCAGGGATTGCTTTTGAGTGAATTAACTCACAAAGACGGATTTCCAACTCCAATTGGTATCATTTACCGTGAAGAAAAACCTCCGTATGAAAAACTTTTGATTGATCAAATGACAAATGCAGTCAATCAACAGGGAGAAGGGGATTTAGACACCCTGTTCCGGAACGGTCATACTTGGAAAGTGTAGAGGTAAAATATGATAGATATATTTGATGATGAATTAACTCAAATGGATGAGAATGAAGCCTGGATTGAGCCTAAAATTCCAGCTGCCATTCAACTAAAAGATCCCATACGAACACTTGCAAAGAAAAGTATTACCCGATCAGAAGATAAATCGTTGGACGAAATACTAAAATCATTTCAAAAGAACTCAACCAGTTGTGTCGTATTAACCAGGGATAAAAAAGTCAGTGGAATATTTACGGAAAGAGATATAGTTCTAAATGTGCTGGGGAAAAAATTGAATTTTAAGGAGTCAATCATTCGGAATTTTATGACTCCTGATCCTCATACACTCAGGATGGGGGATCCGATTTCTTTTGCCTTAAATATGATGGTGGATGGCGGATTCAGGCATATTCCCATTGTAGATAAAAAAAATCATCCAAAGGGAATGATAAGTATTTTAGATATTGTAGAACATCTGGGTCATGTCTTTCATGAGGAAATAATGAATCTGCCTCCTAAACCCTTGAGAAAACAAAGCAACCAAGAAGGGGGATAATTTATTTCCCGGGAGACGGGTGAAAAAATGAATTCTTCTGAAAACAATGCAATGAGAAGTGAAAAAGATTCCATGGGGGAAATTCAGGTATTATCTTCTGTGTATTGGGGAGCACAAACACAAAGGTCCCTGGATAATTTTAAAATTGGAAAAGAACATTTCCCCCGTGAATTCATCCGTGCCTATGGAATATTAAAAAAAGCTGCAGCACGGATTAACACGGAATTAGGGCTGCTCGATTTGGAACTCAGGGATGCTATTTCAGAAGCATGTGATGAGGTCATAAACGGGGAATTGGACGAACATTTCCCTCTGGTCGTGTGGCAAACCGGGAGCGGGACTCAAACCAACATGAATTTTAATGAAGTGATTTCCAACCGAGCTATTGAAATTCTGGGCGGTGAAATGGGATCCAAAGATCCGGTTCATCCCAACGATCATGTAAATAAGTCCCAGTCAACCAACGATACGTTTCCTTCTGCTATTAATATCGCTGCGGTCATGAGCTGTAATGAACGGTTGCTTCCTTCTCTGGAAAAATTACGGGAATCCCTAGATAAAAAAGCCGGCGAATTTTCTGACATCATTAAATTAGGACGCACCCATCTTCAGGATGCCACACCCTTAAGTCTTGGACAGGAAATTTCCGGTTATGCGTCCATGGTGGAACATGGGATCGCCCGGATAAACAGAGGATTGACGGACTGCAAAGAACTTGCAGTAGGCGGAACCGCAGTGGGAACAGGACTGAACACATTGGAAGGCTATGGGGAAAAAATGGCATCAGAAATCAGCAATCTTTCCGGATTCCAATTCGTTTCGGCTCCAAACAAGTTTGAAGCAATGGCAGGGCAAGATTGTATCGTTGAATTGTCCGGTGCTTTGAGGACTCTGGCAGGGTCATTATTCAAAATTGCGAATGACATTCGTCTCCTTGCCAGCGGACCAAGATCAGGAATTGGTGAATTAATATTACCGGAAAATGAACCGGGGAGTTCCATCATGCCGGGTAAAGTAAACCCAACTCAATGCGAAGCTATGACCATGGTGTGTACACAGATTATGGGAAATGATACAACCATTACGATGGCAGGCGCAAACGGACATTTTGAGTTGAATGTATTTCGTCCGGTTTTAGCATTTAATATTTTACAATCCATTTCTTTGTTGGCAGATGCTTGTGATTCGTTTCGAAAAAATGCCGTGGATGGTCTGAAGGCAAACGAAAAACAAATCCATGATAATCTGCACAATTCACTCATGTTGGTTACTGCCTTAAATCCTCATATCGGATATGACAAAGCAGCAAAAGTTGCGAAAAAAGCCCACAGAGATGGAACCACACTGCGGGAAGCCATCATCGAATTGGGATATTTAACCGGTGAGGAATTTGACCGTTTGGTTCAACCGGAAAATATGATTTCCCCTTCACGGGAAAATTCATAGATAAAACGGAACTGTATTGTCCGGATACCGTAAGGTGTTTAGTGACCACACCTTTTCCATTCATTAAAACTTAAATTCATTATTCGTTACTCTCTATGAGAAAAATTATATTCCATTGTATTCTATTGATTTTTGGAATCGGAATTTTTTCGGTAATTTACATTTTTATCCTTTCCCGGAATCTCCCTTCATTGGAAAAACTGGAGAATTTCGATCCGGATTTGGTGACACGAATTTATTCCCGTGATGAGGTTGTACTCCACGAACTGTTTTTTCAGAAACGGGTTTTCACGGAATTGGGAGATATACCCCAGCACATGCGAAATGCAGCCATTGCCTCAGAAGACCGGAGATTCAGGGAGCACTGGGGTATTTCATTGAGGAGTGTTGCCAGGGCGATCGTCGTGAATGTCCTTTCCCTAAGCTACCGTCAGGGATTCAGTACATTGTCACAACAGTTGGCTCGCAATCTGTACAAATCCATTGGATTCGAAGACAATATCACCCGAAAATTAAAAGAAGTTATCACTGCAATTCAAATTGAACGTACTTACACCAAAGATGAAATCCTTGAAATGTACTTGAATACCGTGCATTTTGGACACGGGACTTATGGAGTAGAATCCGGTGCTAAGCGGTTTTTCGGTAAATCAGCCTCGGAATTGACATTGGATGAATCCGCTCTTTTGGTAGGACTTCTGCCATCCCCGGCAAATTATTCTCCCATTCGCTATCCGGAAAAAGCATTAGGTCGCAGAAATACGGTTTTGAAATTGATGTTGGATCAGGAACTCATTGATATTGAGGATTATAATTTCAATTTTTATAAAGGATTGGAAAGTATCATTGATGAACCTCTCCCGGGTAAGGCACCTTATTTCACGGAATATGTTCGGCGATCTCTGGAAAAAATTGATGATGAGCTGGGAATCAATATTTACAGGGACGGACTAAAAGTATATACAACTCTGGATTCGAGACTGCAGGAAATAGCAGAAGAGATGATCATGAAGTCCGTCAAAAAAAATCAGGAAGCATTAAATCGCAGACTATTTAAAGATGAGGATGAATTTTCAAAATTAGGATATTTTGGTATTTATCCCGAAGATTCAGTAAGGTTGATGATAAAGGGCGAAGCAGAACTGTACAAGGAATTAAGGGAACAGCTTTTGGTTCAAACAGCATTTGTTGCACTTGACCCGAAAACAGGAAGTATTTTAGCAATGGTTGGAGGACGACCGGATTACCATGACCAGTTTAATCGTGCGGTTCAGGCTGCCCGCCAACCCGGTTCAGTATTCAAGCCATTTGTTTATGCTACAGCAATAGATAATGATTATCCTGTAACCACACAGTTGCTGAATCAACCGGTTGTCCTTAATGTACAAAATGCCAATGGGGAGTGGGAAAAATGGATGCCCAGAAATTACGATGAAAGTACGGGAGGACTCACAACACTCAGGGAAGGGTTGAGACGATCACTGAACTTGATTTCTGTCCGGCTTGTACAGGAACTTGTACCGGCGAGGGAAGTAAAGAATACAGCAAAAAGACTGGGAATTTCAACAGATATTCGTGCAGTAGATGCCATTGCTCTGGGAACATCGGAGGTCATTCCATTGGATGTTATTTCAGCCTATGGAGTATTTGCCACAGGGGGGATTTTTTCCCAACCCTTTGCCATCACACGAATTGAAGACCGCTATGGGAATGTCATCAAGGAGTTTTATCCTTTTCAGGAGGAAGTTCTTCGTCCTGCTACAAGTTATATGATGACGAATTTACTGAAGACTGTTGTAGATGCAGGGACCGGTGGGAGTGCCCGGTGGAAATATAAATTTTATGCACCGGCAGCAGGAAAAACAGGGACAACTCAAGGCTACAGTGATGCCTGGTTTGTAGGTTTTTCTCCTCATTTGGTTGCGGGGGTCTGGTTTGGCGTGGATGATTATTCCATCAGCCTGGGGCAAAAACAGGATGGGAGCAGAGCTGCTCTTCCTGTTTGGGCACGATTTATGAGGGAAGCGTATAAAACTTTGGAATTGAAGAATACAGACTTTAAACGCCCGGATGATATAAAGACTTTTGAGATTTGTTCAGAATCAAAAAAAATACCTTTGGGATTGTGTCCTGTAGAAAAAGAACTATTTATTGAAGGAACTCAGCCCGGGGAAAAATGCAGGGTGCACAAAAGTCCATGAATAAAAAACCGGTTTTGAGAATTTCGCACGTATCTATTGTCATGAGTAAAATTTTACTCTAAACATAAATTAACACCATTTTCCATTCATCGACAAAAATAACAGTTGGGATAAAATGTTTAATAAGGTTCATCAAATAATTTGTAATTTTTAATATCAAATTAAATGAGAACGGTTATGAATGTGAAAATCAAAGAAAAAATAAATGAAAATCTCGAAGAGCTATCCCCTTTAGACGTGAAGGAAGTTTTAGATTTTATAAATTTTTTAAAAAGTAAAAAATCAAATGAATCAGATACGGATTATCTTATGAACATTCCGGGTATGGCTGATTCAATTATATCTGAAGCAAAACGGGATTTAAGTGAGTATAGTGAAGATTTAGATTGGTAGTGTATCGTTTACTTTATTCTCCCCAAGCAAAGAAAGATGCTAAAAAAATCACACATAGTCATTTAAAAGAAAAAGTTGAGTCAATATTAGAGATAATTCAAAAAGACCCATTTGCATATCCACCATCTTTTGAGAAACTAAATGGCAAACTGGATGGTTTTTTGTCAAGACGGATAAATAAACAACATCGTTTAGTTTATCAAATCCTTGAAAAAGAAAAAATCATTAAAATTATTAGAATGTGGACTCATTACGAATAGATATTTTTTATAAAGAGTCCAAAATCAATTGCTCCGTTTTATGGGATTCTCCAATTTTCGCTACATTTTTTAATTTATTTTCTGCCTCAGTTAATTTTGATTTATTTGAATTAAAGATTCTGAACATAGGATCGCCCTCTTTTAATTCGCTTCCGACCTTAACATAACATTCCAAACCGGCAGTTGGATCAATTACATCATTTGATTTCATATAACCACATCCTGCAATAGCACAGGCAATTCCGATTGAATATGTATCCATGTATTCCACAAAACCGGATTTATTAGCTTTAATGATAATTTCTTCCGATGGGACATGAATCTTATCCGGGTTGAGGAGAGAATGTGAGTCTCCTCCCTGAACTCCCACCATTTCAATGAATTTTTCAAATGCCGATCCATTAGTTAATAATTTTCTGACCCTGCTCTTTCCTTCTGCTGGAGTTTGTGCCAATTTTCCCTGAACCATTAATTTCGAAGCCAATTCAAGAGTGAGTTCAACTGTATCTTCCGGACCTATTCCATTAAGGCACTCAATCGCTTCTGTCACTTCGCACCAGCATCCGGAAAATCTGCCCAAAGGCTGGTTCATGTTGGAAAAAATCACATCTGTCTGAATCCCGGAATTTTCTCCTGCTTCTTTAAGCAGAGTACCCAATTTTTTTGCATCGTTATGTGTTTTCATGAAAGCACCGTTACCAGTTTTCACATCCAATACCAATCCATTCAATCCTTCAGCAATTTTTTTACTCATGATGGATCCGACAATAAGCGGAAATGATTCAACCGTTCCCGTTGCATCTCTGAGAGCGTACATTTTTTTATCAGCGGGACAGATTTCATCGGTTTGTCCGATCATTGATAAGCCAATTTTCTCTACTTGATTTTGAAATTGTGTCAGGGACAGTTGAGTGGAAAATCCGGGAATGGATTCCAATTTGTCCAATGTTCCCCCGGTATGCCCCAAAGCTCTGCCGCTGATCATCGGAATTGCCATTCCTGCAGCAGCCAGAAGAGGTGCAAGAATGAGAGAGATCTTATCACCCACTCCGCCGGTACTGTGTTTATCTGCAACAAAGGTATTCAGATGTGAAAAATCCAACCGTTTACCGGAATTCACCATAATTTCGATAAAACCATTCAGTTCTTCCGGTTCCATGCCATGTTCAAAAACTGCTTTAAGCCAATTTGTCATTTCTTCATCAGACACATGACCTTGAACATAATTATTTATGAAGGGTTCTAATTCATATTTGGGTGCGGAAAATCCTTTTTGTTTCCGGGAAATTATATCAGAAATGTTCAATTTTAGTTTTCTTTTTCTTTCTTTTTAAACAGTTTTGGAAATCTGAATGGAGCTTGTTCCCGGACGGTGTGAAGGGTCAAAAAAAGTCCGATGATCATTAAAATTATATTTGGTGTCCACAATCCAACAAATGGACTCACTATATTCCTGTCTGCCATATCTTCTCCGCCAATGAGGAAAATATAATACACAATAAAAAATCCCAGGCTCAAGCTGGTTCCGATAGCAAACCCTCCTTTTTTTGTGAGAACACCCAGACTGGCTCCGGCTATGGCGAAAAGGATGCATGCAACGGGCAGAGAAAACTTCTTATGAATCTCCACACCATATTTGTTGATGTTACGGGAATAATTTTTTATCAGGTTATGTTCATTTTTCACCTGACTTTCCAGCCGTGATAACCGTCTCAGGTTCCTTTGTTTTTCGTGATGTGTTCGAGTGGTATCAATTTCCAGACGGGATCTATGTTCTGCAACCAAATCCATTCCAACTTTTACAGAGGGAGGAAATATACTGTCACCTGTAGCTCTTTCGAATGATCTCGCAAGGCGATGATGGATTTTCTCAATTCGATCATGATAATATTTTTTTCTTTCTATCATCGTGGGTACATTCATTTCCCTGTCGGTACGGCTGGAAGAATCCCTGCGATTCAGAAGCAGGTCATCTGCAGGGACCGTGATCACATGCTTCATGAATTCGATCCGGCGATAATTTTCGTAATTTTTCAAATCCATTTCATGAATTTCACCATTAAATAGGGTAAGAATTATTGCATCATCAATGGTGGACAAAGTTCCGGTTTTCGAATGAATACTGGTTTGAAGATCCCTGTTATTTTTACTGAAAATGCGGACATCTTCCATCACATCGTCTTTTTTCCCACGGATGATCATGCTGTAATCGGGAATATCATCTATGAAATGTCCCGGATTGATGTTCAGCCCCGGTCGTTTTCGGTAAATATCACCGGACAGCAATCGTGCCCTGAAATTCATCTCCGGAAGGATAAAATTATTGAAGTAAATCAGCAACATGCAGATAATGATCCCGAACAGAATTGCAGGTCTGATGATGGTAAGGAAGCTGATCCCTGTGGCCCTCATGGCGTTTATTTCATTATCTTCACTCATCCTTCCAAAAGTCATGAGTGTGGCGATGAGAACAGCCATGGGAACTGCCAGTGAGACGATCCATGCCAGATTAAAAAAGAGATATTCTAAAATGATCGGCAGGTCAATTCCCTTCCCTAAAAAGCGGTCTACTGCCCTTAATAGGAAATTTGTGAACAAAATAAAAATAATGATGAGCAGGGAATAGCAGAAGGGAAGAAAAAGCTCTTTTAGGATGTACCTGTTCAGCAGACGCATGGCAGAAATTACGGTTGAATTTGATTTAATATTTAGTGGTGTTTTAGTTTGTTTTTAGGTGGCAATCCCCTCTAATTTTGCCCGCTCCAACTGAGTATATTTGGAGACGATGGTGGGTGTAGCTCAGCTGGTTAGAGCACCTGGTTGTGGCCCAGGAGG